>JAAYII010000400.1 GCA_012523535.1 Peptococcaceae bacterium | reverse complement strand
ATCTTGCCCTTTATATTTGGCATGACCTTCAATTCTCTCCACCGTGACTCCCGGCCAATTGCCGACGTGTTGCCGGGATCCGGTAAGAACGTTAAACAAACTTGTCTTGCCGCAATTTGGATTTCCTATTAAAGCAATAGTTAATTGATCTTTCATTTTCCTTATCTAACTCCGAGTTTTATTTTATTTTGGGGTTTATAGATAATAATAATTATTATCAATTAAATGGTTTTTTTCAAATACTCATATTTTTTTTACCATAATCTTTTTGGCGTCATTTTTTCTGATAGCCAGTTTATAACCGCGCAAGGAAATCTCAATCGGATCACCCAAAGGAGCCCTACCGTTCACTTTAAATTCTGTTCCTTCCACCAAACCCATATTGGTTAATTTCTTTTTAAAAATGTTGTCCGTATTCATGCCCATAATTACGCCGTGGGCGTTGACGGGAATTTGATCCAGAGTAAGAATATTTTTTTCCATAGCGGTCTCTCCTGCTAATCTCTTTGATAACGATTATCATATTCGCCAAATTAATTATTAACTTTTTTTGTCCCAAAGTCAATAACATCTGAAAACTTTCTTTCCATCCCCGGCAAATATTTTCTCCCGAACCGGAGCAAACATGTATGTTTATCATATAAAAAGAGGCAACGAAATATAATTCGCCACCTCCATGGGAGACATTTTTACTTGCAAGACACTTTCACTTGCAAAATATTTTCACTTGCAAGATATTTTTTATAAGACACTTTTAATAATAAGGATATGGGCCGTACCAACCATACCAGGGATAAGAACTGCGCCCGATACTATAACCGACTCCGAAAGATAATGCCAGAAGGGCTATAGCGGCGAAAGGTAAAAAAAAGAAACCGGGATTAGAAGAATGGAATAAAATACCGTCGCGATAGACTTGCACTATCTGCCCGGTATATTGACTGCCGTCCCTCAGGAACAGTGTTGCTTGCCTACCTTGGTAAGGCAGGATGCTTTCATAGGTTACGTTTTTAAGCAAATGCAAAAAAATTCTACCTCCTCTTACCAAAAAATGTCATTCGCTATAATCTATGCTTGGGAGGCAGAGTTGGCAACTTGAAGAATTTTCAAATATTGTGCATATTTTGTATTATCAGGCTGCTTCCTTCCGGAACTATAAAAGATTACTTTCCCTTCCGCATCTTGGCAAAGCCCCCTGTCCGTCAGGACCTTCTTCAGATGATTAACAGTGCCTACGCCGCCGTCTATAACAAGGGTCCCCGGCCCAAATACCTTCCTAAAACAGTCTTTATAAAAGGAAAAATGAGTGCATCCCAGAACAACAGTTCCATAAACGCTTAAATCATAACCTTCCAGTTTTTGCAGAAGATAGCTTTGAATAATGTTTGAATCAAATACAAAGTTCTCGGCAAACTCTACCAGCTCGGGCAAAGCCAGTCCGTCCACCATATGGTCCTTATCAAACTTGGCAATCAAATTCTGGTATTTCTCTTCCCGCAGGGTAAGAGGAGTGGCCGTAACCAAGATTCTTTTGGAGCCGTTTTTTTCCACCGCAGGTTTAACCGCAGGTTCCATACCCAGAATCGGAAAGCTGTATTTGGCACGCAGGTCGTTGATGGCAATACTGGTTGCCGTATTACAGGCCACCACCAAAGCTTTTATTCCTTGGGCAACCATAAACTCAGCCGCTTCCAAGACAAATCGTTTTACTTGTTCTTTGCTTTTTGTGCCATAAGGGACATGATCGGTATCAGCATAGTATATATAGTTTTCTCTGGGAAGCTGCTTTAAAGCCTCAGCCAAAACTGTAATTCCGCCTACACCTGAGTCAAAAAAGCCAATACTCATGTTTTCTCACCCAAATCTATATTGCTATTATAACTTATAAGCATGCGGCTTACCAATATTATTGCCATTTTCAACCCAACAAAATAACTTCTCTTGATTTTAGTCCTAAAAAATCCCATATCTAAGCATTTTTAATATGATATATGGAGATTATAGAACTCAATAATTATTATATTTAGTTGAAAGCATATCATGAAAAGTTTATAATTTTTTATTGTGTTGGGAAATAATTTATTACTCAAGTAGACAGGGTGAAGATCATGAAAATACAGCCCATTAATAAAAAACTGAAACTGTATGGCTTTAATAATCTCACGAAAACTCTAAGTTTTAATTTCTACGATATTTGTTATGCTCTCACTCAGGAGCAGCATAAAAAATATATTGAATATATCGATGAAGAGTATAATGCCGACCGGCTTGTTAAAATTCTAACTTCCGTGGCCGAGATAATTGATGCCAATATCTTAAATATCGCCAATCAGGATTATGACCCTCAAGGGGCAAGTGTGACCATGCTTGTGGCTGAGAACCAGGTTATTCATGAGGGTCCTATAAAAATTCAGGAGCAGGAAATCCCGGGACCGACTTCCGAAGCCATCGTCGGCCATCTCGATAAGAGCCATATTACCGTTCATACTTATCCGGAAAACCACCCTGATTAAGGAATAAGTACTTTTCGGGCCGATATCGATGTTTCGACCTGCGGACAGATTTCACCGCTTAAGGCCTTAAACTTTCTCATTACCAGTTTCGAACCCGATATTGCCATAATCGACTATCGGGTACGGGGATTTACTCGCGATGTCAACGGCAAAAAACTTTTTATCGACCATAAAATCAATTCCATCCAAAATTTCATCTCCGAAGAGACACGCAATAAATACCAGATGATTGACGTCAACGTCTACCAGGATAACACTTTTCACACCAAAATGCTGCTCAAGGAATTTGACCTCGATCACTATTTGTTTGGTACGGACAAGGAAGAGCTTACCCCCAGCAAACGGCGAAGAATCAAACAAAGGATCAAGCATGAAATGCTGGAGATATTCTCCGGGAGAAATATTTTTTAATCCTTGCCGTTATACCACCGCCTTAAGTTTCATAGATTAATAAATTGATTAATAAATTTTATGCTGTCAAATCTTAAGATAATGACAGCATTTCTTTTTATATATCAATGGTATGCAATGCCATCCGCCAGGAGGTTCTCCGGGGCCTGTTAAAACGGTAAATCGGGGACTTCAAAGAAAGCAAAATCCGAAGGTAAAGGGGCCTGAACCGCAATTCTCCTGCCATCCTCCGGATGTAAAAATTCCAAAGACCAGGCATGTAAAGCTTGCCGCTTGATTAGCGGCGAGCTTTTTCCGTACATTTTATCCCCGATAACAGGGTGACCCAGCGCAGCCAAATGCACCCTGATTTGATGGGTTCTGCCCGTTTCCAATTCTAAGGCCAAAAGGGACATCCCCTGGAATGTACATACGGTACGATAGTGAGTAATGGCTTTTTCCCCTTGAGGGCTTATAGCCCTGCGGTTTGCTTTCAAGGGATGGGGGCCAATGGGAGCGTCAATCGTACCGGCAGGGGGCTCCAAAACCCCTTGGACAATTGCCAAATAGGAACGTTTAAAACTGCCCTCTGCCAATTGTTTTTCCAACAAGCTCTGGCTCAAGGGATCTTTGGCAAAGGCCACACAGCCCGAAGTGTCCCGGTCCAGGCGGTGCAGCGGCCTGATGGTGCAAACTTTGCCCTTTTGGGCAAAATAGGCGGCCAGATAGTTGGCCAAGGTGCCCCGCGCAGTCTGCCCGGCGGGATGAACGAGAAGACCGGCGGGTTTGTTAAGCACTATGATTTGGTCGTCTTCAAACAGAATGTCGATATCTCCTGGCTCGGGATCAACCCCGTAAGACCTGTCGCTTAGTTCCAGAACACTCACTGTATTGCCGGCCTTAAGCTTTTTCTGGAGATAAACCGGTTTATTGTTCAGCAAAATTCCCTTGAGCCTGGTCAGTTTTTGTATTTTTCTTCCCGATAGCTGCAGATGGCTTTTCAAATACTGCTCCACGGTTAAACCTTGGTATTCATCCGTTATGCGATGAATCCGAAAAGTCCGCTCTGTTTTCATTATTACCTCTTTCTTTTTCCACCATTTTGGAAACCGCATCTAAATAGGCCAGAGCGCTGGCTCTGATTATATCGGTGTCCACCCCTCGGCCAATATAGGAATTAAAAGGAGAAGTAATCTTAACGGTAGCATTGCCTTGAGCTTCCGTTCCCTTGCTTATGGACCTCAAGCTGAAGTCATCCAGCCTGGCCTGGTTGCCCGTTATGCGGTCGATAGCCTTAAACACCGCATCTACCGGGCCGTTGCCGATAGCGGCATCCGTAACCTCCTCCTGATCGTTAATGGCAATAGTGACGGTGGCGGTTGCCGACTGGGACCCGGAAGTGGCCACGGCTATCTTCTTAAGCCGGAACAGTTTGGGAATGGCTCTTGTCTCTCCCATCAAAGCGTGCAAATCTTCATCGTACACTTCCTGTTTTTTGTCCGCCAGTTGCAAAAAGCTTTCATAGACTTCCTCCAACTGGGAATCCGACACCGTGTATCCCAGTTCTTCCAGACGGTGTTTTAAAGCGTGTCTCCCCGAACGGGCGCTTAAGACGATTTGATTTCTGGGAACACCGATAACCTCAGGGTCAATTATTTCATAAGTGTGAGTTTCCTTCAACACCCCGTCCTGGTGAATCCCGGAGGCGTGCATAAAGGCATTGGCCCCGACAATTGCTTTGTGGTTGGGTACGGGAACCCCGGTAATCAGGGATACAAGCCTGCTGGTGGCGGCAATCTCCTTGGTATTGATATTGCACTCCACCCCATAAGTCCTTTTTTGAGTATAAATAGCCATTATGACTTCTTCCAGAGCAGTGTTGCCTGCCCTTTCCCCAATGCCGTTGATAGTCCCCTCTATCTGGTCGGCCCCGGCTTTAATCCCCGCCAAAGAGTTGGCCGTGGCCATCCCCAGATCATTATGGCAATGAATACTCAGTTTTACTTTATCGATGTTGGGAACATGCTGTTTAACATAAGTGACCAGTTCTCCATATTCCCAAGGGGTAGCATAACCTACCGTATCGGGAATGTTGACCACCGTTGCCCCGGCCTCAATGGTCTTGGTCAGGATTTCAACCAGAAATTCTCTGTCGCTGCGGAAAGCATCCTCGGCATAAAACTCCACATCGCTTACATATTTCTTGGCATGTTTGACCGCTTCCACCGCTCTTTCGATAACTTGGCTCGGAGTAAGCCGCAGCTTTTTTTCCATATGAACCGGCGATACGGCAATGCCGGTGTGAATCCGGGGATATTCGGCTCCGCGCAAAGCCTCGGCGCAGAGATCGATATCTTTGGCCACCGAGCGGGAAAGGCCGCAGATTGCAACTCCTTTGATTTCTTGGGCAATAATCTTCACCGCTTCGAAATCCCCCGGAGAAGAAGCGGGGAACCCGGCCTCAATGACATCTACGCCCAATTTGGCAACCTGCCGGGCAATATCTAGTTTTTCCCTCACATTAAGGGTTATGCCCAAAGACTGTTCACCGTCACGCAATGTTGTGTCGAAAATATACAATTTCCGCATACAAATCCTCCTTTGAATTCGTTATTACTGCTTTTCAGTAAAGTCTGGTTGCAAAACTCCAGATAAAAAATTAAACCTTCGTCTCTGTTTTGAGACGAAGGTTATACTTCGCGGTACCACTCAAATTAACGGCTAAGCCGTTCCCTCTGCAAGATACGGGAAATAAATTCCGATATCTCCTTCCTTTTAACGGTGGAAGTTTCCGTCCGGTTCTACTGCCTTGTCAGGTTCTAAAACCTTATAGGGTTCGACCGGAAACTCAAGGGGGAGTTCGGCTTCTTTGGCTTGACCGCTTTGCACCGACCGCGGCTCTCTGTACAAGCTTAAAGCAGCTTACTATTCCCTGTCATCGTCTTTGCCCATATTCCTCATATATTATCCTAGATAATACCAACTCATGGCTTGTCCTGTCAAGCATTATCAATAAAAATTTTTGCAATTAGCCTCCCAAAGTTATATCCTGAGTGTCATACCATTTCAAAGCCTCATAAAAATGCTCGTCTTTAAAATCCGGCCAGTAATCGTCGATAACATAAATATCGGCATAGGCACATTGGGCGGGCAAGAAACCGCTTAAACGCCTCCGTCCCCCCCAGCGCAAAAGAAGATCCACCCGGGAGATACTGTTTGATTTCAAGGACTGAAGAATTTTTGTATTCTTACCTTTATTCTCATGAGCCAACAAATTGCCCAAATCCCATTCCCAGCCGTAATTAACGAGGAAATTTACTTTAATTCCGCCTTTGCCGAAGTCGGTTCTGGTGGTATAAGGGAGCAAATCCTTAGGAAACATTTTGGATTCGGTGTTGCCGATCACCAGCAAGGATACATCTTCATTGGCGATCAATTTTACGGCGTCAACACAGGCCTGAATAAATGCCCTGCTCTGAACCGCCGGCCTTTTGGTATTGTCAACTGTAAAACCATAATAAGTTAATTCCTTAACTCCAACTTCCTGGCATAATTTAAGCAAACGCAATCCCGGACGCAATCCTTCACTGTAACCTTTTTCTTTAGGCAGGCCGTTTTTCTCGGCCCATCTCCTATTGCCGTCAGGAATTACGCCTATATGATTAGGAATCCTCATAGGTTTCTCCTCTTCATGGCTTTATTATTTTTATTATTACCCTTTGCCAAAGAAAAATATTTTACAACATATTTTTATATTAAAACCGTTTTTTATTAAAATCATTTTATCATTCGGGAAAAAAATAAACAACCAGCATTTACCTTATTGCTATTTCTAATTTATTGCTATTTCTTAACTCTAAGCCAGCCGGCGGGTTCTTTGTCCCCGAATATGGTGTAGGTTCCGTCTTTCGCTTCCATTTTCAGCCTTTCCCTGGATACTTCGGAGTTTTGTTGAACAACCTCGACCCAGTCCTCACCTACAGCGCTGATAATGGCCACATGGCCGTATTTACCCTTGGTAAACACCAGCAGATCGTCAGCTTGAGGTTTGACGTCCCCGCCGTTCCAATACTGGTATAAACCCCGTTGCTGGTTAAACTCGCCCTGTTCCAGCATGGTATTGAAAAAGTACTTGGCATTGCCGGCACCGTCAGGCATTTTGTGGTTATAAACCTCATAATAAAAGCGCTTCACAAACTCGACGCACTGCCACTTGTAACCGTAATAATAGCCGTCTTCGCTATAATTTAAGCCGTGGCTGGACAAATAATCCGTTCCGTTGGAGTAAACCGCCACTCCCTTATATTCATCAATTTTTGTTCCCGGTTCAAAATCGCTTTGCCGTTTAACTTCCGGAGTTTGTTCACCCTCGTCCTTATTCATGGCGGTTTGAAAACCGTAACTCGGAATTGGCTGTTCGCCGTTCGTCTTTTGTTCCGCCCCTATGATCCTGCTACCTGTAACT
>JAAYII010000399.1 GCA_012523535.1 Peptococcaceae bacterium | reverse complement strand
TCAGCAATTAGGTCCACCGATGTTTTAGAGCCTTTGATGACCGCCAATTCTCCTTGCTTGGAACCGGCCGGCGCAAATTCTTTATACATATAGTTGGCAAAACCATAGTTGTAAATTTTCATTGACTCTTGGAAATGACCTCTGACTTCGGGAACACCCATAACAACACAAATAAGTCTCAGGCCGTCTCTTTTTACTGTTGAAGCTAAACAGTATTTGGCTTCTTGAGTCCAACCGGTCTTGAAACCGTCAGTTCCTTCATACCACCATAAGAGTTTATTTGTGTTCCAGAGCTTGAATTCTCCGTTGCGCAGATCATATTCTTTAATGGCAGTGAGTTTAGTGATCAAGGGGTATTTCAAGGCTTCCCGGCCAATTACAGCCATATCATAAGCGCTGGTATAATGCCCCTCCGCCGGCAAACCGTAGGCATTCACAAAATGAGTATTTTTCAATCCCAGGGCCTGGGCTTTTTCATTCATAGCAGCTACAAACTCTTCATGAGTTCCATAAAGATGTTCAGCTACGGCCACACTGGCATCGTTGGCAGAACCCACGGCAATAGCAATCAGCATCTCTTCTAAAGTAAATTTTTCCCCCGGCTCCAAATATATCTGGGAACCACCCAAAGAACTGGCCTTTTCACTGGCAACAACAATATCCTTAAGATCAGCTTTGCCATTTTCTATGGCTTCGCAAGCCACCAGCAAAGTCATTAATTTTGTTACGCTGGCAGGAGGAAGTTCTTTATGCGGGTCCTTTTCATAAAGAATCTTGCCCGTTTCAGCATCGATGAGAATGGCGCTCTCAGCAGAGGTTTCAATATTGGCCGCCTGGACAGACAAAAAAGGACATGCCAGGAAACATGCACAAACCAAAAATATGCTCGCAAAGCGCAAACATAATTTAAGCATACTTAGAACCTCCCGGTTTTTTTGTTCTTAGTATGCCTGTTATTTTTAACTTAATTCAAAAATACTGGATCATTTCCATCCTCGGATTTGATGTTTATCCGGAACCTTTATTTCTTTCCTGCCGTGCCAATAACAAGGATGAAAATATGCAAATGGCTTTTTAAAATTTTTGTGTTTCAGAACACAGCCCCTTACTACTCCAATTCCGTTTACCCTGCACTGTTCCTCCATCTCGCGTGTTCCGTTATTTTCTTGGAACCAAATATATTTAGCTTTTATGGCCGCACATTTTGATACCAGATCTTCCAGATATTCATTTCTCAAGCAAGGCACCACCACGTCAATCTTTTCTACTTTAGTTGCCAAACTTTCTAAATCCGTAAATACTTTTGTCCCGTCAAATCTATCGAGACCCGGGGCGACCAAATAAGTTTTGCAGCCAAACTCCTTCAAAACCTGCCAGGCCTTCCAGGCATGCCTGTGCTTTTGCAAGCGGTCAGCCTTGGCTAGGATCACATAATTCATTCCTGTATCAAGGCCGCCTTTAAGCGGATAAACTTGCTTTTTACCCATAGCACAATTCCCCCCGGAATATTGTATGACAAATGGAATTCCAAAAATGAGTCCAACTGAAAATGTGAGAAGTTTACTTGACAAAAAAGATGTCATCATAGATGACATCTTTTGCAGGTTTTTGTTTATACACTCTTTGTTTTCGATCACCCTAAGATTTAACGGAGAGCCATTTTATCCTAAGACTTGGCAGCAAGAACCGTAATCAGCTTGCTTTATTTGTAGCTGCAAACAGTTGAATCCCCTGCTGGGTTAAATTCTCGGTTTCAGCTATTATTATATCCAGGTTGCGGAAAATCTCCTGAGAAAGTTTTTGGGCTTCAACCAAAATCGTTTCCGCTTCAGTTTTATTTCCGTTTTCAATTGCTTCAATTGCTTTTATGCCCAATTCATGAAACTCTTCATGTACTCTGCCAATGGTTTCCCAGGTTTCAATTAGGTCGGAATAGGTTATATTAACCGCATGATAAAAATGTCCAAAAGCGCATTTTCTGGGGTTGGTTTGCAAAGGATAAAGGGCCGACTCGTCTACTATTTTTTGCAATGTTTTTAGCCAAGCAGCATGAGCCTCTTTAGCCTGCTTGATGGCCTCAATAAATTCTTCATTGCTTAAGGCATTGGCGCTGCCCTTTAAGGATTCCATTTGTTCTTTTACAATTTCAGACAGGCTATTGTCAATTTGTTCTATTTTTTTTGCATATTCCGCGCTTGCTAAGGCCTCTTGATGAATTATTTGAGTCATATGGGATAAGTTTTCAGCATCACGGCTGGAAACATCCATAGCTTGGTTAATTTCCCTCGTTGAAATATTTACGGTTTCCATGGCGCTGTTTATTATTTGCACATCATTTATTGTGCTTTGCAGCATTTCCACATTTTCTTCCATAGTCTTGGTAACCGCTTCTATTTTACGGCTCATTTTGTCCGTTAAGCTTATAGTATTATCCATGCTCTGTTTGCCTTCCCGGGCTGAATTCTGAATATTGACAACAAAAGCTTTCATCCCTTCCAGGCTCTTTTTGGTGTCGTCTGCTAGTTTGCGAATTTCATCCGCAACAACTGCAAAACCTCGTCCGTTCTCTCCGGCCCGGGCTGCTTCAATTGAAGCGTTAAGTGCCAACAGATTTGTTTGCTCGGCTATTTGACCAACTCCATAGACAATGTCATTGACTTTGTTTGCCATTTCCACGAGTTGATCAATTTTCTGGCCCATAATTGCGGCATCAGTCATAACTTCTTCTTTCAGTTGATTAATCTCTTGCAGTTGGATAAGACTCGCTTGATTTCTATCCACCAAATCCTGAGAGGATTTTGAAAGTTGAGCCAGGGTTTCCGCAGTGTTGGCCACTGTTTGATTGACCTCATTCATACTGGCATTGGTTTGTTCAACGATAGCGAGATTGGATTCGCTAAGCGTAGCCAGTTCCTTGGCAAAATTGGTTAATTTTCGGGAAATATGAGTCATCTCTACGTCGAAACTGCTTAAAGAGGCAGTAACCTTTAACAATCTTCTTGTTGAAGCGGCCAACTGTTGTTCATTGGAAAATAAGCGTCTAATATAATTGAACAGTGTAATATGTATGGGATATTTTATTGGTGGTTCTTGCGGTTGCAAGCCTGCTAGTTTGTCTTCAATATATTTGAAAATTAGTTCTGTCTCCTGGCAGGACTTTTTGTTCGATGCAAACACAGCTTTACAATCTCCTTTCCCCATTTGTCTTCAATATATGAACTATAATTCATCATTTTTAAACAAATTCCTTCTTTAATTTGCATATATTTACAATATGATATATAACGATAGGCAATAAGAAACGGAAGTTATGTATGATATAACTTCCGGGTTTCTTTATCCTAGCAGACAACCGCAGAAACCTTGGGTTCTTCGGGCTCATAAGAATCGGATATGGTCAGGGCTTGGCTTAACAAATTTAAAGCGGGCTGCACTTTCTGTACATCAGAAGTGTAAAGTTCCATAAGGGGCTCCCCTTTCTCTACTTGTTGGCCGGTTTTTTTAAGAAAGTAAATGCCTGCGCCATAATCAATAGTGCTTTCTTTATTTTCCCGGCCTGCTCCCAGGATCATGGCACTGGTACCGACTTTACGGGCATCAATGTTTTGAATATAACCTTGAGCCGGAGCCTGGAATTGAATTTTTAACGGGGATAAAGGTAATTCCTTGTTTTTAAGCTTAACAATATCTCCTCCCTGGGCCGATACAAACTCTAGAAACTTATCCCACGCTTTACCTTGTTTAAGAACATCTTCCAAAATAACCCGAGCTCTTTGGGTGGTATCGGTTATTTTGCCAAGAACCAGCATCCATGAAGCCAGCTCCAAACATACTTCCATTAGATCTTGAGGTCCTTTACCCTGCAAGCATTCCATAGCCTCTAAAACCTCAAGGCTATTGCCGACAGCCCTACCCAGGGGCTGCCCCATATCACTGATTATGGCCACAGTGTCACGACCAACATTTTTACCAATATCCACCATAGCTTGAGCCAATTCTCTGGCTTGTTGCTCCGTAGCCATAAAAGCACCGGAACCATATTTTACATCCAAAACGATCGCTTGAGCCCCGGAAGCTATTTTTTTGCTCATAATGGACGAAGCGATTAAAGGTATGGAATCCACCGTTGCTGTAACATCGCGCAAAGAATATAGTTTCTTATCAGCTGGAACTAAGCTGTCGGATTGGGCAACAATAGCCAGACCTATTTCTTTTACTTGAGCGCGAAAAGCCTGTTCACTCATCTCAACATTCAAGCCGGGAATAGATTGCAATTTGTCAATGGTCCCTCCGGTGTGCCCCAAGCCGCGGCCGGACATTTTGGCTACCGGTACACCACAAGCCGCCACAAGGGGACCTACGATTAGGGTTGTTTTATCGCCGACTCCTCCGGAACTATGCTTATCGACGACAATTTTTCCCGGTATGGTTATTTCAACCTGTTCACCGCTATTGACCATAGCCATAGTCAAATCCGCAGTTTCCTCAGCCGTCATACCTTGAAAACAAATAGCCATGGCTAAAGCCGAGATCTGATAATCCGGGATTCTACCCTGTACATAGCCTTGAATGATAAAATTTAATTCTTCTTTAGTGAGCTCCAGGCCATCTTTTTTTTTAGCAATTAAATCCGCCATGCGCACTTTACAATCACTTCCTGTCTGTTTGGACTGAACACATTTTAAACTGAACACATTATGTTTTTTTTACTTTCAAACCGTAACTTTTATCAGTTCAGTTAAGGTCCGGGTGAATGTTTTTTCAGTTTTTTCCGTTACGGCTATTACCTCCGCATGGCTTAATTTATGTTCTGAAATTCCCGCGGCATAATTGGTAACACAAGATATCCCAAGGACATTCATACCCCCGTGCTTGGCCACAATGACTTCGGGAACGGTGGACATTCCCACTAAGTCGGCACCGATGGTTTTTAAAAACCGAATTTCAGCCGGGGTTTCATAGCTTGGCCCACTCATGGCGGCATATACTCCTTCTAAAGGTTTTAAGCCCAGTTCTTGCATTATTGTTAATCCTTTTTGGCGCCATTCCTTATCGTAAGCTTCACTCAGATCCGGAAACCTAGGGCCCAGAGAGGATATATTGGTTCCCCTGAGCGGATTGGCACCCATCAAATTAATATGATCTTTGATCAATACTAAATCACCTGGTTCATATTCTGGGTTTATACCTCCTGCAGCGTTAGTCACAATTAAATTTTTTATACCCATAACTTGCATAACTCGAACAGGAAAGGTAACTTCACTCATTTTGTAACCTTCATAATAATGGAAACGCCCTTGCATAACCATGATGAAGCGGGAATCAATACTGCCAATAATAAGTTTGCCGGAATGGCCTTTTACTGTGGATTGAGGAAAATGAGGAATATTCTGATAAGGAATGACCGTTTTATTCTCTAAGATTTCGGCAAAGCCGCCAAGGCCGGAGCCAAGTATAACTCCCAAAACAGGCTGATTTTGAATTTTATCCATCAAATATTTCTTGGCCTCAGCAAACATAGTAGTCAAAGCCTTTTCTTTAAGCAATTATTAACCCTCCTTAATTTCTTGGTAAAAACTTTGCCCGTTGCTTAATGGTTCCAAACCCAGGTATTCAGCAACGGTAGCCCCTAGGTCGGCTAAAGTGGAACGGGTTCCCAGATTAACACCTTTTTTTAAGTTTTCTCCATAAACTAAAAGTGGAACATATTCTCTAGAGTGATCTGTACTTGCCGTGGTCGGATCACAGCCGTGATCAGCGGTAATAAACAATATATCCTCCTTTTGCAATGCACCGAGAATATCGGGCAAGCGCGAATCAAACTCTTGCAAGGCCTGGGCATAACCGAAAACATTGTTGCGGTGACCGTAAACCATGTCAAAATCAACCAAATTGGCAAAAATCAAATCACCTGAACCTTTTTGTATATAATTTAAAGTTTTATTCACCCCATCCATATTGTTTTCTGTAGTAACGAATTCGCTTATCCCCCTACCGACAAAAATATCATGAATTTTACCGACTGCTATTACTTTCAGTCCGTTGGCTGCAAGTTTATCCAGTAGAGTTTCACCATCGGGTTCCACGGAAAAATCGTGCCTGTTAGCTGTGCGCTGATAATTGCCTGACTGTCCTATAAACGGGCGGGCGATCACTCTCGCTACTCTTAAATCCCCATCCAGCATTGTTCTAGCCGTACGGCAGATACTCATTAATTCCTCCAAAGGAATAATCTCTTCATGAGCGGCAATTTGAAATACAGAATCGGCGGAGGTATAAACAATAGGTTTGCCGGTTCTGACATGCTCATCTCCCAAGCGTTGAATAATCTCCGTACCAGATGCCACCTCATTGCCCAGCACTTTCCGGCCTATTTTCTCTTCAAAGCTCTTAATAAAATCCGATGGAAAGCCCTGGGGAAAAGTTGGAAATGCTTTTTCCAATATAATACCTGCTATTTCCCAATGCCCTGTAGTGGTATCTTTTCCTTTGGATTTCTCCCCCATTCGACCATAATTGCCCAAGGGATTATTTACTGCTTCGAGCCAAGGAATAGAAACTATATTGGCCAATCCCAAACGCTGGAGGTTGGGAAGCTTAAGGCCTCCAACTTCACGGGATATATTGACAAGAGTATTGCTTCCTTGATCTCCATATTCCCAAGAATCAGGCATTTCACCTATCCCAACGCTATCCATTACTATAATTATTGCTCGTCTCATTTTTTGGTCCCTCCATTCTAGCCCGCGGATGAGCTTTTCGAAATACTTCTAACAGGTGCCGGCGTGAGAGGTGGGTATAAATTTGAGTGGTAGAAATATCGGCATGCCCTAGCATTTCTTGGACGGAACGCAAATCTGCTCCATTATCCAATAAATGAGTAGCAAAACTATGCCTTAAGGCGTGAGGATAAACATTTTTATCCAAACCGTTTTCCCGCGCCCATTTTTTTACTATCTGCCACACACCCTGTCGTGTAAGCTGCTTGCCATTGACATTAAGAAATAAAATATTGCTTGTTACCGCTGTGGCTTTTTTATTTCTTTTCAGTAAAATTTTTCTGGCTTTTAAAATATAATCCTTAATCACGGCAATACCCGGTTCGCCTATAGGGACAATTCTTTCCTTATTGCCTTTTCCGCGACAGCAAATATAACCCAAATCAAATGAAATGTCATTTAAACTTAAATTTAGGAGTTCTGACACCCTTAGCCCGCTCCCATACAATACTTCCACTATGGCTTTATCCCTCAAAACCAATAAATCAGTAACCTCTTCATATGTGGCGCTTCTTCGGATGTTCCTGCTGAGTGCTTGATTAAGACCGACCTCGGAGCAAAAAGTAGGAAGCTTCTGCTCTAATTTGGGAGCTGTTAAAAAAATAGTCGGGTCTTGATCGATCATGTTCTGCCCGACAAGATAGCCGTAAAATCCTCTAAAGGTTGCACAATATCGGGCAAGGGATCTGGCGGAAATACCTTTTTCCTTTTGTTTTCTGAGAAAGGCTTGTAGATCCACCGTCTGACAAGTTATAAAATTTTTTGACCTTGACTCCAAAAAAATAAGCAATTTTTGTAAATCTCGACTATAATTGGAGCAAGTATTGGCAGCCAGCCCTTTTTCAATTCGCAAATAGTATAGATAGTCTTCTAATATATAATTTTTGATTGCGGGTTTCTTATTCATAAAAACCCCCCTTAAACGAAATTTCTACATAGGGGGGAATTTTTCCTTTAAAGCAGACTATAACATAATAAACAATAAGTTATAAATTAAGAATACGCATCCCGGCAATAGTAAAATATCCTTGCAACACCCCCGCCGCTACGGCTCCAAGACTTATAAGCAAGAAAGCTGCACAATAGTACATAAAGTCTTGGCGTAAAATACTGCCACTGCTCCTTCCTCGTAAAAGCAAAAAAGAAAAAATCGTGGCCAACCCGGCAGCTAAAAGCAAACAAGGTATGGCCAAAATTGACGGCAGAACGGCAGTAAAGATAACCAGGCCCACCCCCAGCATTTTTTTTAGATTAATAATAAAGGCAATCGTAAACCCCAAAATAAATCCTCGGGTAAAAATTATTAGATAAACTAAAGGGGTTCCGATAACTGTCAAACCTAAAACCCAGATTCCTGCCATCATAATAAAATAATCCCGGGCTAATTGTTTAATAAAAGCAACATCTATCGTTTGAGGTTGCTGAATTAATAAATTGTTAAAAAAATCTGCAAGCTCTTGAAATTTTGTCTGTCCCAAAGCTGTTACACCGATCACTCCAAATACCACTCCGGCCAAAAGGACACAACTAAGAGTTAGATATATAACCCAATAATACCGAAGGTGATCAAACAGCATTTTCTTCACTGAATACCCTCCTTGAAGACTTGTCCTCAAGGAATTAATATTCAGCCGAAGGAATAATATACCGAATATTCTTTCGTTTTTCTATTTTTCTAACTTTTGCTCATTCCAGTATTCTAGCCTGCAAGTTTGTGCTTAGCTAGCAATATCCCCAAAACCGATTTTCCGTCTTCAATCTTACCCATTTTAATTAGATCCATTACCTGATCCCAAGGTACAGAAGTAACTCGTAAAAATTCGTCTTCGTCCGTTTTAAGCGGTGACCACTTAAGATTATCCGCCAGATAAAAATGTATAACCTCATCTGTAAAACCGGGTGAACTATAAAAAGACCCAAGGAAAACCAAAGAACCGCTATAACCTGTTTCTTCCCTAAGTTCCCGCAAAGCGCATATTTCCGGTTTTTCTTCCGGGTCAATTTTCCCTGCCGGGATTTCCAAAGTTTCCCTATCCAAAGCATACCTATATTGCTTAACCATAAGAATGCTGTTACCGGTGGATGGCACTACTGCTACGGCTCCGGGATGGTGAACAATTTCCCTGCCCGATGTCTTTCCGTTTGGTAAAAGAACTGTATCGTAATTGACCGTAATAATTTTCCCCTTATAAATCAATTTTCTGCTAAGACATTTTTCTTTCAAAGTTGAGTCTTTCATATAAAATTTCTCCTTTTAAATTCTCTTAACAATAATTGAAGCTTTTTTAGCCCACCACTAAATTAAGTATATTACCCGGCATAAAAACCATGAAAAATTTTGAAAATTTATAAATCGAAAGCCTATAAATATAAAACCAGACCATATAAAAAGTCTGGCAACTTAAACTAATTGAAATGGCTGTCTGAAAAAAATTTAAAATCTATAAGCT
>JAAYII010000398.1 GCA_012523535.1 Peptococcaceae bacterium | reverse complement strand
GAGGTGCGCTCCGCCGGCTTCCTGCCGGAAGAAGGCCGCAAACCGCCCGCCGAAGCTTTGTCATTGGCCTTGGAATACGGAATTGATCTGTCCGGGCATTGTTCCAAAAGAATAAATGAGGAAATGGTATCGTCATCAGACCTTATCTTTGTCTTCGATTACGACAATTACAAAAAATTTAGGCAAGAATACAGGCAGGCGAGGAAAAAGGTTTTCTTGATCGGCGCCCTGTTGGAAGAAAAACAGCCGTTTATCAGTGATCCCTGGGGGAAGGATATGTATTACTTCAGGACCATTTATAAGTCCATAAACGCCGCTGTAGGGCAAATTACGAATATGTTGAAGACGGCTCGGCCGATCTAAGAAGCCCGGCCCCTTGCATGTGATCCGCAATCTTCTTGCGTAAGCGTAAGCCTTTAAGATAAGCGAGCAAAATCTTGGCGCTGTTGCCGCTGGCATAAAAATTCTTGGCCCATGTCTCTTCATCGGAGACGAAGTTATCAATCAGCCAACAGTAAGTAGGGGAATCACAGCTAAAAAACACTTCCACGTTTTTGGCCTTTTGAATGAAAGAGGCATTAAGATTCCAAGCAAGGAATACATTGTCCAGAACAAGGGACTGGCTTTGATATTGGCGAAGCAAATTTTTTTTGATCTGCAGCCAGTCGGATATTTCCACATAAGAGTTAAAGAGTAATGGAGTAATCGGCACTTGTACTTCATAGGCCCGTATGGCACAAGTATGGAAACTGCGTTTTAAGGCCGAACTCAAGATTAAATTGGTGGCAACATGGTCCCGATGAAAATCGCAGAAAAAAGGGACATAGATTATCTCCGGCTTTATCCGATCGATTATTGTTGCCACTCTCTTTATTATTTCTTCATTGGGCTTGAGATTGCCGTCCGGTTGATCAAGGTGAATAATATTGTTGATCCCCAGCAAGCGGCAAACCGCTTTCAATTCTTTTTTCCTGATCTTTACCAGCAGTTCACTGTCCAGGCGGGACATTGATGCTCCGCCGTCGGTCATATTGACCAAGGTAATTTGGGCCGAATGTTCAGCCTGCTTTTTTAAAACAGCACCGCACCCCAAAAGCTCATCGTCGGCATGAGGTGTTAAAATAAGGATGGATTTTTCTCCGTTTGGCTTAAGTTCAAGTAAGGATTTCTTTCGAAAAAAGCCAATAGTTTTTAGCACAAAAATGCTTAAGAAAGTCAAAACAAATACAGCCGGTTTCTTCAGCACGGGCCTTCCCCCTTTTTTTACTTTCCTCTACCTCCTTAAAGTGGTATTGTAGACATTAATTTGTTAAATTATACTCGTACCCTGAGGGGGTCAGACCTGGAAAACTGTCCTGGTTGTGTTATACTTAACTCTGGTTCCGGCACACAAATTACGGTCCGTAATTTAGGCCACATGGGACCGTGATATGGACCACATTGGGCCGGTATATGGGCCACATTGATCCGTTATATGGGCCACATTGATCCGTGATTTGAGCCGCATAAGTAAGATTTCCCGGATAAATCGATAATTCATGATAGATTTTGGCAGGTGTAAACTATGGCTTTAGACAGCATTACGCTCAACTACTTGATTCAAGAACTTCGTCCCCTACTGCTAGGAACGCGCATTGACAAAATACAGCAGCCGGAAAAAGAGGAAATCCATATTCTACTGCGCAGTGCCGGGCAAACCCTGCGCCTTCTTTTAAATGCCGGCAGCACGGGCGCCAGGATTCAGCTCACGAACCAAGTCAAAAAAAATCCTGCCCATCCTCCCATGTTTTGCATGATTTTGCGCAAACATTTGGAGAACGGCAAGATTATTGATATACTTCAGCATGGCCTGGAAAGATTCGTAACCCTTACAATTCAGAATTACAACGAAAGAGGAGACCTGCAGGATTATTATCTTCATTTGGAAATCATGGGCAAACACAGCAATTTGATTTTAGTGGACGCTCAAAGCAACATCATACTGGACGGTATCCGGAGGTATTCCCATATGGTAAGCAGATACAGGGAAGTTCTTCCGGGAAGGGCTTATCTCACTCCTCCGGCTCAAAATAAAATTGACAGCCTGAGAGACGAAAACGAGTTTATGAGCCGGATGATGGAGTATCCCCTGGAAAGAAAAGTAAGCAAAGCTTTGCTCGATTTGTTCAACGGGGTCAGTCCCGAACTGGCTAAGGAAATTGTGATCCGCGCCGGCTTGGATCCGGACGCTGTCCTCGATGACTGCGGCGCAATTGATTTGAGCAGGCTTTATCAAGCCTATAGCTACTTTATCCCCGCCAAAGATATTTCCATTATAAAGCCCGGCCTTTACTACCAACCCGGATCGAAAAAACTGCCTTCGGCTTTTACTTTTATACCCTATGAACAATACGCAGGTTTAGTGTGGCACCCCACAGCCAACCTCAACGAAGCCGTAGACCTTTATTACCACCAGAAAGAGGCCTATAATCGTGCCCAAGCCGAGAGGGGATCCCTGCTTAAAGTTGTACAGGACCAAATCAAACATCTTTACAGGAAATGTGAAATATATGAAGAGACTATGGCCAAGGCCCAAAAGGACTTAATCTGCCAAAAATACGGGGAGCTATTAATGGCCAATCTTTACAGGTTGACCCCCGGTCTGACCGAAATAACCGTCGAAGACTACAACGATCCTGACTTTAAGCCCATAACCATCCCTTTGGATCCCAGCTTGAAAGGAATTGACAATGCCCAACGCTACTACAAGATTTACAACAAAGCCAAAGCCGCCATCAAAAAAACCGAACCTTTAAAACAAGCGGCACTGGAAGAAATAAATTACCTGCAAACCATTGCTTACAGCATCGAGGAGGCTGCCGACGATACGGAGCTCAGCGAAATCTACCAGGAATTGGCGGAACAGGGTTATATCTCCGGCAAGCATAGCAAGTTCAAAGAACAGGGGAAACAACAAAAAGCCAAAAAACAGTCCGCCAAACAAAAAGAGCAAATGTATTCCCAACCCCATCGCTATCTGTCTTCAACGGGTAAAACCATTATCGTGGGCCGCAATAATAAACAAAACGACCGTTTGACTTGGCGGCAGGCCAAGCCGGGCGATCTCTGGCTTCATGTAAAAAAGATTCCCGGCTCCCATGTCATTGTGCCCCTGGAGGAAAATGAAGAGTTCCCTGACGATCAGACCTTGTTGGAAGCCGCGGCTTTAGCCGTACATTTCAGCCAAGCCAGGGGATCCTCCCAAGTGCCGGTGGACTATACCCATGTGCGGCAAATAAAAAAACCCCGGGGAGCAAAACCGGGGATGGTAGTTTACGAGCAAAACTGGTCCCTGCTTATCACTCCGCAGCAAGAAACCATTGAACGCTTGCTGGCTACCGAACAAAGGGGGAATGAAAACCAGGATTAGTTTTTCTTCTCTCGAATTAAAGAAGTAATTATTCTTCTCTCAAAATAAAGATAACTGGCTTTCTCTAAAGAAATCTGTATTCCTCAGGTGCCAACATGGCACTGTTGTTTTTTGCCTCCCTTAAGACTCTGAGCATATTTTCCTTATCCTTATTCAATGTTCCTTTCAAGTAAAGATAATTGGAGGCATGATTGCTTCTAAAAACGCAGTTGGTAAGTTCCATGGGCTCGATCATCATAATCAGCTCATCAACAACTTCCATGGGATTTAATAATTGGAACTGGCCCCTTTCAATTTGGGATTTCAATACGGTATTGTCTTCCACCATCAAGGTTAAGGCCCCCAGATAATGGGGTTGGATGGCATTGACTATTTTAGCCGTTTCAGTGGCATGCTCCCTGGTCAGCTCTTTGCCTCCGATTCCCAAGATTATGGTACAGGACAAAATAAAACCCGCCTCCTGGGCTTTACGGCAGGCCTGGACCATCTCTTCAGGGCTAACCCCTTTTTTTATAT
>JAAYII010000397.1 GCA_012523535.1 Peptococcaceae bacterium | reverse complement strand
GTCAATAGGTGTGGCATAACCGATTTTCTTGCGAATTGCTTCTATGACAGCCAAGGGGAATCGCAGGCGGTTTTCCAGGGAACCTCCCCATTTATCTTTACGCTTGTTATCGCGGGGGGATATAAACTGAGCTATTTGCCAACCATGCCCTCCATGGATTGTTATCATGTCGAAACCGCATTGCCTGGCGAAAGAAGCGGCATTGGCATAAGCCATGATCAATTTCTCGATTTGTTCTTCGCTCATAGCCCTAATTTCTATTCCATCAGGCCGTATGCCATCTGAGGGACCATAAACATATCCGGGGAAATTAGGTATAAGTTGGGGATTGGCATTTTGGCCGGCGTGACAAAGCTCAATCGCCGCTACGGCACCATGGCGGGTTATGCCGGTACTTACCCTGGTCAAGTTTACTTTGGCTAACAAATCCAAGCCTCGCATTTGAAAAGGATGACTGCGGCCTGAATCAGGATCAACCATCATGTCGCCTACACAAACGGAAGCAAAACCCCCTAAAGCTTTTCTTTCATAAAAATAAGCTGCTTCTTCCGTTAAAAATCTTTTGCTTGTAAGACCGGGATAGTCTTGGGGTGAGGCGAAAATTCTGTTACGGAATAAAACTTTGCCTAATTGAATAGGTTCAAACAGATGTTTGTACTTAGAAGCACACATTGCATACTCTCCTCTATTATGTTTAGTGTTGAAATAAACCATTTTTGCCATATAACTTAATTGATACATTCTACGTTTCCCCATTATTTCCTTTAAAAGTTAATTAATTATTTATTGCAACAAAAAGCCTTCAGCCTTAATAGCTGAAGGTATAAAAAAGAATTTATATAAAGGAAAAGAGAGAATGACATTAAATATACATGTATATACTATATGTTTTTTTAAAAAAAGTCAACATTTTTGATTATGATACTTTAATAAAATCAATTTTTTACTATTATTTTGTCTGAATGTTAACTAATCTTCCTTTGTTGATGCTGGTTAAATAGAGCAAGGGTGTTAAAGAAAGCATCCACATTTTCAAGAGGGGTTCCAGGAGGTATGTCACAACCTGAAGAAATAAAGAAATTTGGATATTCTTTGCTTTTTTCCAATAAAGACATGGTTTCTTTAATCACGGAATAAACGGAGCCATTTTTAAAAACATCTACAGGAGCAATATTTCCGCCTACAAGTTTATCTTGCGGAATTTGAGGGAGAATATCGGCCATGTCTACAGCATTACCAAAATGGTATCCTTCTGCTCCGGTACTAAGCATTGAATTTACCAAGTGTTTGGTCTGACCGCAATTATGAAGTATAACTAAATAGTTTTCATCTTGAACAGCATCAACTATTTTTTTCACATAATCTGAAGAGAACTTTTGACAAAAGCTTTCAGATAATAGACCGGCAGCCGGTTCTGCCATGATCACACCTTGGACGCCTGTTTTTTTAATTGCTTTGTTATATTCCAGAATTAATGTAGTGCATTTTTCCAGTAAGAGATGAATCATGTCCGGTTTTCGGCGCATAGCTGTCATGATTTCAGTCATACCAAAAAGCCTTCCAGCCAATGAGAAGGGTCCGATACAACCTCCAAAAACCGGGCGTTTTATATTTTTAGCACTCAACTTGCATGCCTTAAGATATTCGG
>JAAYII010000396.1 GCA_012523535.1 Peptococcaceae bacterium | reverse complement strand
CTGGGAGGAGAGTACCTGCTCTCCTAGTTCTTCCAAGGCTCGGTCAATTTTGGTTACCCGGGCCATAATCCTGGGCTGTCCGCTGAAGTCCCAGATATTTTCTTCCTGCATAATACGGGATTTACCCAAGGTAGTTTTGAGGAAGCTTTTAACCATATTTTTAAACTCTATAAGATCTTGGAGAGAATGACTTTTGGCCAACTTTTGTCCTTGGATGTCTAAACGCTGAAGAAATGAGGTCAATTCCTGGTTTTGAACCTGATGAGCCTGAGTTAGGGCTTTGCTGAATTCAGGTCCTTTTCTTCCGCTTGCCTTGGATTCAAATCCTACGGCCTGATTTTGATTCTGAGTGGAATGATCAACCCTTAAGGACATTCGTTAATCCCTCCGGAAAGGATAAATTGATTTGAAAGCGAGTACAATTGTTTGCAAAATTTTAATCACCCTTGGAGTTATAGTTATTTCTTTAACAACTTGGCCAAGCGTTTATGCCGAGAAATTAATAGGCCTTGCCGCTAAGCCAAATGTATGGCTTGAAGCTCCCAAAGAATATTGGGATGATGTTTATATTTCTCCCCAAATTCTTCAACGCCGGGCAATTGAGGATATCCGGATTCTATGCGATCCTCAAATGCAAGGCCGCAGAGCAGGAACTGCCGGGGAGACCAAAGCTATGGTTTATCTTGAAGAACAGTTAAAAGCCCTACATTTATTAGCTATGGGGGAGGATAACAATTACCTGCAATTATTTCCTATTCCCACCATGAGGGCAACAACAATTAATGGCCGGGTCCTTTTTCGTCCGGATATAAATGATAGCTTTCTCAATCCGGCAGCTAACATCTTGGCCTGCATACCGGGAAGAGATCCCGGTCAAACCGTAATTATTTCCGCTCATTATGATCATTTGGGAGTTTATCAGGGTAAGCTCTATCCCGGGGCTAATGATAATGCTTCCGGGGTATCTTGTGTTCTGGAAGTTGTGCGCCGGCTTACCGCTGACTCTTTGGCCGGTAAGAGTCCTATCCCAAATATTGTGGTAGCCTTTTGGGGAGCCGAAGAAATGGGTTATCTCGGATCTAGTTATTTCGTCAGCCAACCGACAATTCCTTTAGCTTCAATAAAAGCCGTTATTAATATGGATTCGGTAGCTAACGGCCAAAAAGAAGATTTTATTTTTTGGTCAAAAGAGAATGACTTTTTAGTGGAAACAATACAAAAAATAGTCAGTAACTTAGGCGGTAGGATTGAAAAAAACAACGGCCAAGGGCATGCCAGTGATGAACTGCCATTTGTTAAAGCGGATATACCGGCAGTCACTTTGCTCAGCAAACAATGGCTGAATAAAAATCATACCCCGGCAGATGATTTGACTCAGATCAATGAGGAAAAACTGGAGTTGGCCACTGATATTCTTTATGCCTTGGTTCAAGAAATAGCTTACTGATCATTGTTAAAAGCCCGGCTCAACCGGATCGTATTTGGAGCGCAAAATAACAAGATCAACCCGGCGATTGGCGCTTCTTCCCTCTTCAGTATTATTATCAGCTCGAGGACGGTACTCCCCATAACCGGTGGCGGAAAGCCTTTCAGGATTTATTCCGCCTTCTTCAACCAAGATATGCACAACGTTTGTGGCTCTGAGAACAGATAATTCCCAGTTGCTGGGGAACCTTACCGTATTGATGGGAAGGTTATCAGTATGTCCTTCCACTTTAATAAAATTGGGCGAAGCGGAAAGAACCCCGCTTATTTTTTGTAGAATGGACCTGGCCTTAGGTGTTATTTCAGCCGACCCGCTGTCAAATAACAAAGTGTCCTGAATACTTACAACCAGACCTCTTTCTTCGATCGTAGATACCAACATGGTCTGGATATTGTTTTCTTTAGCTAAGGCATCTAATTTGGCTTTAATATGTTCTATGGTTAAAGTCTCAACATCTGGGCCGCCGCTTGAATCTAAATCATCTGATTGATCATCCCGTTGAAATAGGTCTTTGCCCGGGTTGGCGGTGTTTTCCAGCGGAGTCCCCTGGCCGATTACGGAAGGCCCGGTTGGCGAGGTCGAGATTTCAATTTGAGTTGGATTGCCGCCACCCAGTGTAACTGCCAAGGATTCGGCTAAGGCCCTGAATTTATTGGCATCAATTTGGCTCATGGAATACATCATTATAAAAAAAATCATGAGAAGGGTTATAAGATCGGCATAAGTAACCAGCCAACGTTCATGGCTGGGACCACGCCCTTCGTCTTTATGTTTCCTAGGCATTATACATCACCATTAAGTCCATTAATTAATGTTTCTTCTGGTTTCTTCTCAGGAAGATAGCCTAAATGTGTTTTGAGCTTTTCTTTAAGAATAGCCGGATTTTCCCCTGATTGAATGGACAGAATGCCATCCAGGATCATTTCCATTGTCTGAACTTCCATTTGGTTCTTTATTTTAAGTTTGGTGGCGATAGGCAGATAAATCAGGTTAGCAAAACAAACCCCATATAAAGTGGCAATAAAGGCTGCGGCGATGGACCCGGATAATATATCCGGATCGGTAAGATTGCCCAGAACATGCACCAGCCCCATGACTGTCCCGATAATGCCTAAAGTTTGGCTGTAACCGCCGGCTGCTTCAAAAAAACCGATGCCGATTTTATGTCTGTTATCTAAAACCGATATATTTGATTGCAAAATGTTTTTGGTAATTTCCGGGTCCGTGCCGTCAATAACCAATTGCATACCCTGTTTAGTAAACTTGTCATCAATAGTTTCCAGCTCTTGCTCCAAACTTAATAAGCCTTCTTGGCGGGCTTTTTCCGAGAAGTGGACAAGGGTAAAATATGCTTGTTCTGCTCCGAAAGTTTTATCGGAAAAGGCAATTTTAAGCCATTGAGGAATTTTCTTAATTTCTTGCAAAGGAAGTCCTACAATGGTGGCTCCCAGAGTTCCTCCAACAACGATCAAGAAAGGCGCTAAGCCTACTAAAGCCCCTAAATGTCCGCCCTCAATAACAAAACCGGATAAGATGCCGGCAAAACCAATAATTATGCCTATAATGGTGGTAATATCCATATTGTGATTTCTCCTCCTGCTGAACCTTGAATAATATGTGCTGTATGGAAGACATAAAAATAATCTATATTCTGTTCTAATTTAATTAACGTAAAAAATGTTGTTTTTATTTAGGAATTAATAAGTTTTTTTGTATAATATTTTTTATTATAGCATTTTATTATAT
>JAAYII010000395.1 GCA_012523535.1 Peptococcaceae bacterium | reverse complement strand
GTCTTAAGTGGGGTGATAGCCTTAGCCAAAGAAACTTCTTCCGGCAACAGGGTTATTATTAACCTCCTGGAAGCCGGAGAAATATTCGGGGAAATGGCTGCCTACTCGGGACAAAAAAAATGGCCGGTAACGGTAAGTGCCCATACCGACTGTACCGTAATGTTCTTTCCGGCGGAAAAAATTGTTGGCTGTTGCAACAATATATGTTACTGCCATCAAAAGATGATTTTAAATATGCTTAAAATAGTATCCAACAGGGCCTTACTTCTCAACAAAAAAGTGGAATACCATTCTTTAAAAACCTTGCGCTGCAAGATTGCCACCTATCTTTTGGAAATGTACGAAAAAAGCGGCAAGAGTACTTTTCAATTGGCCCTTAACCGCAACGAGCTGGCTGAATTTGTCAACGCTTCTCGCCCTTCCCTGTCCCGTGAACTGGGCAAAATGAGAGATGAGGGATTAATTGATTTTTTCAGTTCAGCAATTAAAATAAAAAATCTGGAAGCTTTAAAAAAACTATGTGAATAAAAATGTGAGGAGGATCCTCTATTGAACTGGCACAGTGAATCTCTCAAAGATGTGCTCTTAAAGCTGGAAACCAATGCCGAACAAGGTTTATCCGCGCAACAAGTAACTGCAAGATTGGAAGAATACGGCCCGAACAAGCTTAAGGAAAAGCCGCCCCGTACTTTTTGGCAACGTTTTATTGATCAAATAAAAGATGTTATGATCATTATTCTTTTGATTGCAGCACTTATTTCTTTTGGCATGAGTATTTATCACTACCTGTCCGGCCAGAAAGCCGACTGGATAGAACCGATTGCCATCGTGATAATCGTAATTCTCAACGCCATGTTGGGCGTTATCCAGGAGAGTAAGGCGGAAGCCGCCTTGGAAGCCTTAAAAAAAATGTCCGCTCCCTTGGCCCGTGTCCTGCGCGACGGCCAAGAAATGTCCGTTTCTTCCGCCGAACTGGTACCGGGGGATATAGTTATTTTGGAAGCGGGAGATTTTGTCCCGGCCGATTGCCGTTTAATCCATTCCGCTTCTCTTAAAATCGATGAAGCGGCCTTAACCGGAGAATCCGTACCCGTAGAAAAGAATGCCCAAGCTTCCATCGAGGAGGATGCCCCGCTGGGAGACCGTCTGAATATGGCTTATTCCGGCTGCGCTGTTACTTATGGCCGCGCTTCCGCTGTGGTAGTGGAAACAGGCATGAAAACGGAAATGGGCAAAATAGCCTCCATGCTTGAAAGTGAAGGGCAAACCATGACACCCCTTCAAATAAGACTGGCCCAATTGGGAAAATATTTGGGCCTGCTGGCCTTGGGCATTTGTATTGTGATCTTTTTCATCGGCATAATAGAACGGCTCTCTGTTCTCGAAATGTTCATGACTGCCGTTTCTTTGGCCGTGGCCGCCATACCGGAAGGCTTGCCCGCTATTGTCACTATTGTTCTGGCTATCGGTGTTCAACGTATGGTAGCCAAAAATGCAATTATCCGTCGATTGCCGGCAGTGGAGACCCTTGGCAGTACCTCTGTTATCTGTTCCGATAAAACCGGCACCCTAACCCAAAATCGCATGACCTTGGTCAAAGCATATTGTGCCGAGCAAATGTTCTCTCTGGAAAAGGATTTAAGCAGTTTGCCTGTAAGTGTTCACAATCTAATTAAAATGGCTACGCTCTGCACGGACGGGACAGTTGAAATCGTGGAGGGTAAAGAAAAACATATCGGTGACCCGACGGAAACCGCCATTGTGGCTTGTGCCTTGCATATGGGAATGGCCAAAAAAGATCTGGTCGCCCAATACCCCCGTATCGGGGAAATTCCCTTTGATTCCGACCGCAAACTTATGACCACAATCAATGTCATGGAAGGCAAAAATGTGGTTATTGTTAAAGGAGCGCCGGACATCCTGTTGACGAGATGCACAAGCGGCAATATCCCGCAGGCTGTCCAAGCCAACATGGATATGAGCAAAGAAGCCCTAAGGGTCCTGGCAGTGGGTTATAAAGAAATTGACAATGTCCCGCAAGATTTACGGCCGGAAGATATGGAGAATGGTTTAACCTTTGTCGGTTTGGTCGGTATGATTGACCCGCCCCGCCCCGAAGTCCTTGATTCCATCAGGGAATGTGACGGAGCAGGCATTCGTACAATTATGATTACCGGCGATCATGTAATCACCGCTTCAGCCATTGCCAAACAACTGGGAATTCTCAAGGATGAGAGCGAAGCAATTGACGGTACTCGGCTGGCTGCGATGAGTGACGAGGATTTAAACGCCAATATCCGCAATTTCCGCGTTTATGCCAGGGTAACCCCAACGGATAAAATACGGATTGTTAAAGCCTGGCAGCAAGCGGGTGAAATCGTGGCCATGACAGGTGACGGCGTCAATGACGCTCCGGCACTCAAAGCGGCGGATATAGGCTGTGCCATGGGAATTACAGGGACCGATGTGGCCAAAGGGGCCTCCGATATGATCCTTACGGATGACAATTTCGCTACTATTGTAGCCGCCGTCAAAGAAGGGCGCGGGATTTACGATAATATACGCAAATCCGTGCATTTCCTGCTTTCCTGCAACCTAGGGGAAATCGTAACCGTTTTTTTGGCCATGCTGATTTGGAAAGAAACCCCGCTTTTGCCTATACACCTTTTGTGGATTAACCTGATTACTGACAGCCTCCCAGCCCTATCCCTGGGAATTGAACCGATAGAGCACGACGTTATGCGCCGCAAACCTCGGGCTAAAAATGAAAGCATTTTTGCCCATGGAGTCGGGATGATGGCCGGTCTGCAGGGTCTGATGATCGGGGCCTTAACCCTAATAGCCTATTATATCGGCACAAGGTCAAGTATTGAGAATGCAGGCCTGCCTTTGGGAGAAACAATGGCTTTTGCCGTGCTTGCTTTTTCCCAGCTAGTTCATGCCTTTAACATTCGTTCCAGGTATTCGCTGTTTAAAGTCGGTTTCACTTCCAATAAGTACATGGTGGGTGCTTTCTTTATCTCTTTAATTATGATGTTGCTAATTCTCTTTATTCCTCCCCTGCAAGGAATATTCAAAGTAATTTCTATGCACTCTACGGCTTGGCTCATCGTTATTGCCCTGTCTCTCGTACCTCTTGTCCTAATGGAAATCGTTAAATTGTTTACCGCACCCCGGGAAAGAGAATAAAAAACTTCGGCGGCAAAAATTTTTATTGCTATTCTATGCCATTTATGCTACACTTATCTTCGTTAATGGGGAGTAGCTTGAAACCAAAAAGCCGTCAACTCGGACAAGCGTCCCGGTTTTTTGGGCAACTCATGTTGTGAGCAAGACCTTAACC
>JAAYII010000394.1 GCA_012523535.1 Peptococcaceae bacterium | reverse complement strand
GGCATATACTGCTCTACTTTTTGCCAAAATTCTTTAGTATGATTCATATAATTTAAATGAGTCAGCTCGTGAATGATAACATAAGCAGCAACCTGATTGGGTGCCATAATAATGCGCCAATTAAGATTAATATTACCCTTCGAGGAACAGCTTCCCCATATGGTCTTTTGTTCTTTTATTCTCAATTGATTAAAAGGAATACCAAGCAATTTTGAATAGTAATTCACCTGTTCGGACAGAATTTTTTTCGCCTGACTTTTGTACCATTGTTCGATTAATTTCTTGCCTAAAGCGCTTCGCTTATCAGGTTCTAACCCGGGCGGTATATAAACAACGATGCGACTCCCAAAAAAGTGAGCATAGTATTTGGAATTATTAGTTTCAACATACTTAAGCGGGTAGTTTCTTCCGCGATAAAGCAGTTTATCACCGGGCAAATATTTTTTAGGCGGGCTTTGTATTTGAGAACACTGTTTTTGATATTGTTTTAGTATCCATTCTTTATGCTTTTCTACAAAATTTTTGGCATAATCCAAAGACAATTCCAAAGGTACAGCAACTCTAACCTTATGATTTTTAATGGTGATAGATACTTTCTTTGCCCTTTTGCTTTTATAAAGTTCATATTCAATAAATGTATTGCCGATTTTTAGTTGTTCCATTGTAAATTCCAACTTTGCAAATAGTTTAAATATTTTATATCCTAAATATCTATTTCTCCATTTTGATCTGACTAAGATTAGAGCTTAAACCAAAAAAACGACTATGAATATTATTATACATAAATTATATTATACATAAATATTCGGAAAAAAAATGTTTTGGCGAAAATGATTCCAATAAGTAAACAATAAACAGAAATAATTAAGAATATTAAGTATGGTAAATAAAGAAAAAGGAGTGAAAAACTTTGGACAATTGGCAAGAGTTGGCCGAATTTTTGATAGAAAAGAGGGTTGCTCCACAAGGAATAACCGATAGGCGTATCTTGGAAGCAATGAAGGCCATACCCAGGCATTATTTTATTCCTCCCGGCCTGCAAAAATATAGTTATGAAGATATTCCCTTAGCCATTGGAGAGGAACAAACCATCTCTCAACCGTTTATCGTAGCCAAAATGACTGAACTGCTGGCGTTAAAAGAAGGGGATAAGGTGTTGGAAATTGGGACGGGATCAGGATATCAGGCGGCTATATTGGCGGAAATGGGGATGCAAGTTACAACCGTGGAGAGAATAGAAACACTGGCCCTAAGGGCCAGGGAAGTACTCCGGCAACTGTCATACAATATCTTAAGTATTATAGGGGACGGAAGAAACGGTTATCCGGATAACTCTCCTTACCAAGGAATTATAGTAACTGCTGGCGCCCCAAAAATTGAAGAAGCTTGGTTGGACCAATTAGCAGACCAAGGAAGACTGGTAGTGCCTTTAAATACTGAAATTGGGATATGTCGTTTATGTGTAATTCAAAAAAAAAAGGCGGGGGAGAAAATCACTTATCAAAAAACCTGGCATGACTACTGCCGGTTTGTGCCTTTATTGCCAGGAGTAAAAAATAAAACCCGAATGCAAAACTGACATTGGCATTTACCTTTTTAAGAAATAAAAAAGACCGCTGGCAATGTTTTGTCAACAGTCTATAGCGGGCAAAAAACTTGTTTTTATTTTCATTTAGATATTAGCTATATTTTCGGCCGTATTATAACCGGCCTCAAAGGCTTTTAAATTAACTTGCAAGAACTTGGCGGGGACGGTTTCTTCAATGGTTTCCAACCATAAACTATGATCAATGTTCATATGCCTGGCAAGCAAACCAAGCAGGACAATATTAACGGCTTTGGCGTTGCCGGCTTCCTGTGCTGCAGCCAAAGCATTTATTACTAAAACATTTTTGACTTTGCTGCGAATATAATCTAATGCCTCAGGATATTCAGCAGCACCTATAATTACCGGCATGGGATCGATACGCTGGTCATTAATCAGAATTATTCCCTCTTTTTTTAGAGTCGGCAGCCATCTCAAGGCTTCCAGCTTTTCAAAGGCCAAGATTATATCGGCTTGTCCTTTGGGTATTATCGGAGAAGAAACACTTTGACCGTATCTTACCTGGGTTACTACGCTTCCCCCCCGCTGGGACATGCCGTGAATCTCTGATACTTTAACGTCAAGTCCTATCTTTTGAAGTACGGTGGACAACACCCTACTGGCAAGAATTGTTCCCTGTCCTCCCACACCGACAATTAATATATTTTTTGTTTCATTCATTGGCATTACCTTCCTTTCCAATAGCGCCGTTGGGGCAAACAGAGGCACAGAGGTTGCAGCCTACACATTGCGTTGCGTTGATTCTAACTTTTTTATCCACTTTTATAATGCAAGGACATCCCAATTTCATACAGCGTAGACAGCCTATACACATTTCAGGTATCACATGGCACGGCTTATCCGGATTTTTAGCCAGCAGTGCGCATGGGCGTTTGCAATTAATAACTGACGGCTCTTCGGCAGCCTACTCTTGTTTAATTATTGTTTCCAGTTCAGTTAAGTTAAAAGGATCTACTTCAACAACTCTATCAACTCCCACCGCTTTTGCCAATAGAGGAAGATTTACTTCTTTAGTTGCCTCTCCTTTAATCGTTCGACCGTTCAGTGGATTGTTTTGATGGCCGGTCATGGCTGTAGTGCGGTTGTCAAGGATAATAACGGTGGTTGTGGCTTTGTTGTAAACGGCGTCTATCAAGCCGGTAATTCCGGAATGAATAAAGGTAGAGTCACCGATGACTGCAACCAATTTGCGAGCAAATTCTTTACCTCGAGCCTTTTCCATGCCAATTGCCGCTCCGATACTGGCGCCCATGCATATTGTCGTATCCATGGCATGGTGCGGAGCTTGGGCTCCCAGGGTATAACATCCAATATCGCCGGTGACAGTTAATTTTAATTTATTCAAAATATAAAACAACCCGCGGTGGGGGCAGCCCGGGCACATTACGGGCGGCCGGACAGGAATATGGAGAAAATTATCACTTGATTCGGTATTTTCAGGTTCGTTTTTATTCTGGCCATAAGTGGATCCGAGCTTTTCCTGAATGATTTCCGGCAAGATTTCTCCAACCAGGGGAAAAGTGTCTTTCCCATGAACTTTTATTCCCCATGCTTTTAGCTGGTCTTCAATAAAAGGGTCTAACTCCTCAATTACGTAAAGATTTTCCACTTGGCCGGCAAACTCTTCTATGAGCTTTCTAGGCAAAGGATACGTCATGCCCAATTTCAGGGTAGAAGCATTGGGTAGAACCTCTCTCACATATTGATAAACAGCACCGCTGGCTATTATGCCAAGTTGGCGCTGCCTTAATTCCATACGATTGAGTGAACAAGTCTCAGCATATTCCATGAGTTTTTCCAATCTGGCTTCTACCGCAACATGGCGCGGACGGGCAAAGCCGGGCATCATGACATATTTTTGAATATTCTTTTCATAGTTTTTTAACGGGATTTCCTGGCGCGGTTCAAGTTCAACCAGGGATTGGGAATGAGCAACCCGGGTGGTTGTCCTCAGCATAACAGGGGTATCAAAGGCTTCACTCAGCTCAAAAGCGATTTTGGTAAATTCTTTTGCTTCCTGGCTGTCAGAGGGTTCCAGAACAGGAATTTTGGCTGCTTTACCAAAGTTACGGTTATCCTGTTCATTTTGGGAACTGTGCATACCCGGATCATCAGCTGAGACAAGCACCAAACCGGCATTGATACCCGTATAAGCCAGAGTAAATAGCGGATCGGCCGCCACATTTACTCCTACATGTTTCATAGCGACTAAGGCTCTACCGCCGATTATTGCCGCACCTAATCCTACTTCCAGGGCAACTTTTTCGTTAGGTGACCATTCGGCGTACATCTCACTATAGCTGGCAGCGTTTTCTGTAATCTCCGTACTAGGTGTTCCGGGATATGCGGTACAGACTTTAACACCCGCTTCCCAAGCGCCGCGAGCTATCGCTTCATTTCCTGTAAGAAGTTTTTTCATAAGTATAGAGGCATCCTTTCTAATTGAACATCTTCGATAATTATATTATGGATAAGGAAAACAGTTCAAGCCCAATCCGATCCGGTTTGAATCTGCAATTTGTCCACTGTTGAACATAACAAAAAACTATCAATAAAATGATAGTTTATAAGGAAAGAAGAATCTATTAACATAATGAAATATCAATCGTTTTCCTCATTAAGGAAAATACTGATTTCATCTGCTGTTAAAGAACCAGATTTCTGGCGAGTATAACCGGGACCGGGGGAAGAACTGTTGTGAACCGGCAAACTGTTGTATAATTCTCTGCCGACAGGGGGCTGTAGTGAATTTAACATATCCTTAGCTTTCAAGAGTTCAACATATTCATTGACAGAAACAATGACAGCTTGGGGCTTGTTATTTTTAATCACTATATATGGGGTTCCTTGATCTTCCACCGCCTGAATAACTTTGGAAGCTTGTCCCCTGCCTAATTCTGAAACCGAAATCATGCAATCAAATACGCTACGAAGGTCCATTCCAACCTCCTGTAACTGCAAGCAGTATATAAATTATAACCTGCATAAAAAATCAAGTAATTACTATCAGCATTATAAAATGTAAATCTTCGGATTGCAATAGTTTTGCTGTATGATACGAATGGAAATTTTCATGAAAATATACATGAAAAAAGTCGATTATTGCCAAAAGATAATCGACGCTTTGGAAAATATATAATATTTGGCGAATGGTGCTGAAATTTATACTTTAAATCTGTATCCGGCTCCCCAAACGGTCTCTATATATTGCGGATTTAAAGAGTTGCTTTCAATTTTTTCCCGTATCCTTGCTATATGTACTGTTACTGTGGAAGTATCTCCCAAAGAATCCAGTCCCCAAATTTTTTCGAACAATTCATCTCTGCTAAAGACCCTGTTGGGGTGGGAAGCTAAATATAAAAGTAAATCAAATTCTTTTTGGGCCAAGATAATTTCTTGATTGTTGACGTATACACGTCTGGCATCAATGTCGATTCTCAAGCCCCGTAAAGTAAGTATATTCTTATTTTTCCCGTGTTGGCTGAATTTTTCTTTTAGACGCTCATAGTTTTCCAGATGAGCTTTTACTCTGGCCACTAATTCACCGGGACTAAAAGGTTTTGTAATATAATCGTCAGCACCCAGACTAAAACCTTTTATTTTGTCAATTTCTTCTTTTTTGGCAGAAACCAATAAGACAGGAATTTCTTTATCTTCTTTCAGACTGCGCAGGATTTGCAGTCCATCTTTTCCTGGGAGCATAATATCCAGGATTAATAAATCAAACTTCGTTTGGCGTAAGATTTGTTCTCCTTCTTGACCGTCAGTACAAATTTGTACCTCAAATCCGGCTACTTCCAAGTAGTCTTTTTGCAATTCGGCAATGCTGATATCGTCTTCAATGATTAATATTTTTTTCATTTTTAGTTCCTCCACCTATTTTGGGCAGGGAAATCAATATGCTGGTACCTTCGGTACCATGAGATACGGCCCATATTCTTCCTTGATGTCCTTCTACTATTTGTTTTGCTATAGTTAAACCAAGGCCACTGCCTTTTATTTCTCCCCGGGAGCTATCGGCACGAAAGAAGCGATCGAAAATATGGGGAATGTCCTCCTTGCGCATACCTGTGCCGTTGTCGCGGATCTCAAGTGTAATGCTTGAGTTGGTCTCTCTTAAAAGAACTTTAATTTCACGGTAATCCTTGTTCATATACTTAATGCTGTTGTCCAAAATATTGCTCAAAACCCTTCTCATTCTATCCCGGTCCAGTTGAACAAAGCGTGGCTGGGACAACGAACTGCTAAAGGTAATATTAATGTTATTGTTCTCTAAATCGGCTTCACAGTAGCTTAAAAATTCTTGAATATAGGCAGCTATATCGGTTTTGACAAAATCAAAGGGCAATTGGTTTAAATCCAATTTAGCGTATAAGAGGAGATCATCTATCATTTGATCAATTTGTCCGGCTTTTAGATAAATAGTCTGAAGATATTTGGCCTTTTTTTCCGGTGTATCGGCAACACCATCCAAAATTCCTTCGACGTAACCCTTAATGGTTGTCACCGGCGTTTTTAGATCGTGGGAGATGCTTGAAACCAGCATTTTTCTGTTATCTTCATATTTTAGTAGGGTATGAATGGATTCTTTTAGCTTAAGGCGCATAAATTCCAGGTCGCGGCATAAGGCTTGAATTTCTTGATCTCCTTCTTCTGCTATCTGGTAATCCAGATTGCCTTTACTGATTTCAGCGGCTGCTCTTTGCAGGTTATACAGAGGAGCAACGATCATCTTGGAATACTGGCGGGAAACCATAATATTGGTAAGCAGAAAAGATAAAAGAAAAGTTATAGC
>JAAYII010000393.1 GCA_012523535.1 Peptococcaceae bacterium | reverse complement strand
TTTAAGGATAAGGTCGGCGTTTCACCGTCTGCATATCGGAAACAATCAAAAATTGGCCAATTATAAATAACAAGTATAAATCCCGGCTTAGTTTTAATATACAAGCCGGGATTTTTTTGCAAAAAATATTTTTCTTACTTATTACAACCATATTCAGCCTATTTACTTAACATAGCGGTTAATAAAATATTGATTACAGGTTATTAACAATTCCGTCTGATTGGCTGGGAAGGAGCTTTTTTATGAACGATAGGCTTTTTTGCCAGATTATTGATTTTTTTCCTTATCCCATCGCCATATTTACACCGCAATATAATATAACCTTGGTAAACAGGGCGTTTGAGACGGAAATTCGAAGATATGCTCTGGATCCGGGGAATGAGGCTATCCGCATTTTATTGTACAAAATCACCGATATGCAGCTGGCTACAGGTGTCACCCGAGTTTTTGCCGGAGATACCTTTTTTTTAGAGGATTTAAAGAACCCTTTTGCCATGTTTTCAGGAATTACCAAACAGAGCGCAACCCAGCCCGATCGTTTCCATAAGGCTGTTATTTTTCCTCTCTCTGCCGATAATAAAAGAATTACCCACGGCGTAATTGTGTTTATGCCATAAGCATAAATGCTAGCCTGGCATTTTTTTACGAAGAACATTTTTCTTACTAATTTTAACAACATTCAATCTATTTTCTTTACATGCCGGTTAATAAAATATAAGTCATAGGTATAAATAATTCCGTTGGGCAATAACAAGACGAATTAGTTCACTGACGAACCCAAACTACCGGTTAAAGTTGAGGCTTGAGCTTCGGTGATTCCATAAATAAAAACGTCACAGGGAAAATTTAAACTTAGGCAAAGAGGAGGATTTTTTATGAATAAACTATTCATTTTGATTATTACATTGGCAATGGTATTTTCAATTGCCGCCTGCGGTAAGAGTGATACGACCGGTAGCAGCTTACAAAGCGGTGAAAAAACCGGACAGGAAGAGATTGCTCAGGCCGAACAGCAAAATCAGCAGAAGCAGACGGAACAGTCTAAAGATTCCGCTGAGGTTGGTGGCGGTCAAAAAATGGTAAACCAAAGTTTTGGAGCTTTTAAAGAAGTAAGGACCTAATTCAATGATTATGTTGTAGATCAAGAACATGAGATTGTCGGTCCTGGTTTGCCAACAGTTTCTGTGTTTGATGCCAATATTTTTGACTATGTTTTGCCTTTGGATTTTATAGGGCTGTCAGTGGATACCACCGGCAAATTTGATATTGCGACGGAAAATCAAATGCTGAAACAAGGCTGGGCGAATGATGCCCAATTGACTTATGATGAAGCCACAGGATACTTGCTTACGGGTACCAATAGCCAGGGCAATGAATTGGAGCTTAAAATCAAGTATGATGAAAAAACTGATTCCTTGCGCCTAGAGGTTTACAAAGATGGCGTTTTTGATCTTCTCTTTGAATACGTGGCCATCGATGGCGGGTACGCCGCCCAATATCATTTAGAAAGTATTATCGGACATGAAAACTTTACACCTATAACGGCACTATGTAACTATAAAATGATATATAAAGGGACCGATGGCTCCATGGCAAGATATGATAAAGTGTCTTCAGAACCGGTTTCCATTTTTGGAAGTCCCCCCGACCCGAAATCGTTTATAGACGGCGCCACCCATTGGTTTACTGTTAGCAATGGACAATTTACAGGAAGCATAGACGGAAAAGAGTTTTAGACTGATTACAACTATTTAACTGTTAACTGTTTAATTGTTAATTGTCTTTGCACTAATTAATTAAGTTAAATCCTTAAAACATTAAGTGAAAACCCATTATTTTTACGAATAGGTTATTGAAAAGTACTTTTCAATAACCTATTTTTTTGTATTAGTTATTAACAATGAAAAACAGGTTTGATATCACCCGACCTACTAGGAGAAAGGAAACCTATATGTTGGATAAACATGACAAAGAGATAATACAGCTCCTTCAAAACAACCCGGAGGAAGGTGTAAAACTGGTACTAAAAATTTACGGTGGACCAGTTATGACCATTTGTCGAAATATCTTATTCGATTGCCGGCCGGAAGATATCGAAGAAGCCGCAGCAGACAGTATTGTGGGCCTTTGGCGTTCCATTCATCGTTTTCAAGATGACCAAAAGCATTCCCTGAAAAGTTATCTTTATGGAATTGCCCGGCATACAGCTTTGGATAAGAGAAGAAGCTTGCAAAAACAAGCTCCGGTCTTGCCCATCGAGGAAGTACAAATCGAAACCGAAGTAGATGTGGAATCCCATTTTTACCGAAAAATGATCGCACATATTCTCCACGAAGCGGTGAATGAGATGGGGGAACCGGACCGGTCTATTTTTATCCTGCGCTATTTCTTCTTTGCCAAAGTCAAAGATATTGCCACCCGGCTCGGTCTTAAACCCAAAGAGGTGGAAAATCGCTTGTATTACGGTAAAAACAAACTGCGTCAGTCTCTCATGGAAAGGGGAATATATGATGAAGAAACAAATCCATGAAATGTTGGATAGTATTCAGGAACGGGAAACCATGAACTTAATGGACGGCTCAGAGCTTCTAGTTGGAGAACTTACCCCGGAGGAGAAAGAAAGGATCCTTAAGCTGGCCTTGAGTAGAATAAAAAAGGAAAGAGAAGAACAAAATCAATTGCCCCTGGGTATTAAAACCGGCAAGAACAAAAGATGGAAAATTCTGGCAGCAGCTGTAGCTGCAGTCCTGGTCTTTGCCTCCACGGCAGTGGCGGCAGAGGTTTTTCAATGGGACCATAGAATTTCCGCCTATCTAGAAATTAATCAGGACAATAGTGCGCTGTTGGAAGGCAGCGGAATGAACCCCAATGTACAAATAGAACAAAACGGAGTAACCATTAAAGCCATTCAGACTTTGGGAGATGCCAACAATATCTATGTCTTGTTTGAAGTTACTGTTCCGGAAGGAATAACCCTGGGCCCCAACTCCCGCTTTGATGGGCTTATTGTTGAATTTAGCGGGAAAGAGGAACCTACAGGAATGGGATACTCCTGCGACTTTCTCGATGATGGCTCTGATGAAGATAATAAAGGAACCATGCTATTATCTTTGCATGCCAATAAGGATATCAACAGGAAAGTGATAAAAGTGCGATTTGGAGATCTGCTCCATTACGAACCGGCACAAGGGGATTATGTAATCGACGTTCCGGGCAACTGGGAGCTGAAGTGGCAACTTAATTATCAGGATAATTCCCTTCAATACCATGTTAACCAGGACTTAATTATCCATGGAGAAACCGTCAAAGTGAATAGGGTGGATATTTCTCCCATTGCCGTTAATGTTCATATCAGTGGCAACTATTTCAAAAAATTTGACTTGATACCCCCTGATTTTAAGGGAGATTTGATTAGGATTTCAGCCATAACTCTAAAAGACGGAACGGTGCTGACTCCGGAGGATGCCTTTGGCTGGGGAAGCTCCATCCACGGAAATAAATATGTCTTGAACATGCAGATGAAAAAACTTTTGGATGTAAAGAAGGTTCAAAGCATAACTCTCAATGAGACCCAGATCTTGTTGGCGGGTAAATAATATTTTGAGTGCAAGGAAAAGATACCGGATGATATTAAAACGACAGGACAAGGAGAAAATAATGTTTAAGGAGAAAAAAATATAGGAGAATATTAAGAGATTATAAAAATGACATTATAATATAAAACACTATATAAGATGAAGATCCAAAGAGAATTAAGAAAAATTAAGTGAAGGAAACGGCATGTTATATGGTTGAGAAATTAAGGGAGTACAACCGGAAAAGGGATTTCGCCAGGACCTTGGAGCCCGAGGGCAAGGAAGAAGCGGCTAAAGGATCTTTAAGGTTTGTGGTTCAGCATCACCTGGCCCGCCGGGATCATTATGATTTGCGGCTGGAATGGGACGGAGTCTTTTTGAGCTGGGCCATACCCAAAGGACCTTCTTATAATACCCGAGACAAACGGTTGGCTGTCCAAGTGGAGGATCACCCTCTGGAATACAGGAATTTTGAAGGAACCATTCCCCAAGGGGAGTATGGCGGCGGAGTGGTTATGCTCTGGGATGAAGGATACTGGGAGCCTTTGGGGGACGTGGCCGAAGGGCTGCGGGACGGTATACTTAGGTTTGTTCTTAAAGGGCAAAGGCTTAAAGGCCGATGGGCCCTGGTGCAGCTTAAAAACAAAAGCAAATTAAACAAACTTAACTGGCTGTTCCTGAAAGAAAAAGATGAATATGCTCAGAGCGAGGACGGAGTTTCAGGCTTTACCACCAGCATCAGAACCGGACGAACCATGGGGGAAATTGAAGCGGGTGAAGATAAAAAGTAAAGGGGAGCTTTTAAGAAAGGTAGAAAACTATGGAAGGAAAGGCAAATGACAGCATAAGGGCCGACGGCATGATGATCGAAGGAATCAGGATTACAAACCCTAACAAAGTAATATATGAAAACCCGCCGATCACCAAAGGCGATGTGGTTCGCTATTATGCCCAAGTGGCTGAGCGCATGCTGCCTTATATAAGCCGAAGGATTCTAAGCATTGTCCGTTGCCCAAAGGGTATTAGCCAAGCCTGCTTCTATAAGAAACATCCCGGTCCGGGCAGCAAGGAAGTGGTCACCGTCCCGGTTATCGGCAGCAAGGGTGAAACGGAATATTTTTTCTATTTGGAGAGTAAAATCGGATTAGTCAGTGAAGCCCAAATGGGTACCCTGGAATTTCATATCTGGGGCAGCCGGGTGGACGAACTGGAAAAACCGGATATGATGGTCTTTGACCTTGATCCTGACGAGGGAATGGATTTAAAGCAAGTGCGTCAAGGTGTACTGGACTTAAAAAACATTTTGGACGAGCTCGCCTTGAACTCCTACCTTAAAACCAGCGGCGGCAAAGGATACCATGTGGTGGTTCCTTTAAAACCTGCCGTTTCCTGGGAAGCCTTCAGCAGTTTTGCCAAAAGGGTAGCTCAGGTAATGGAACAAAAGTGGCCGGACCGTTATACCAGCAATGTGCGGAAGGTCAAACGGGCAGGAAAGATTTTTATAGATTGGATTCGCAACGGCCGGGGTGCCACCAGCATCGCCCCCTATTCTCTACGAGCCCGGGAAGGAGCTAGCGTGTCCATGCCCATCTCTTGGGATGAGCTGGATAAGGTTGCTCCAGACGAGATCAAAATGGTGGAGGCCTTGCAGAGAATCGGCGCCCGGGATCCCTGGCAAGATTTTTTTCTTAATCAACAACAACTGAAGTGAATAAGAGGAATCGTGCCTTAACACGATTCCTCATTGTTTACCGGTTTTTTACATTCAGTGCTTTATTCGAACCCTTCCAGGTTGACTGTTTCCTCTACGTGGATCGGCTGGTGATGCCCGGTGATTTTTTAATAATTTAGTTTTCATCGTATGACCGTGAAATAATTGTCTCAATGATTTCTTTTGTAACCGGAATGGGCGATGTACCCTCGCCGTAGAGATTAACCAGAACCTGTTGGGTAGCTACGACACCTTCGGGAATGTATGAGAGGAGATCCTCTTTTGTAAAGCCAAGCTTTGGACCTAACTCACGAAGCATAGGAAGCTTAAGTTTTCTTATAAGATTCTGAACCGTTTCACAGGCGATTTTTCCTATCTCCGCAGGAGTTGCATCTGGGGGCACTTCTCCGCCGAGCGCAATAGCAACATCTTTAACTTTTTCCGGAACTGCGGGAGCAATGACATCCAAAACCTGAGGAAGAAATATTGCATTTCCGTTTCCGTGCGCTATATGGTACTTTACGGCGAGAAGTTTACCAGTATCATGGGCCAGGTGGCACAGGGGTCCTGACATGGAAATACCGCCAAGAGATGCGGCGAACATCATGCCTTCGCGGGCCTC
>JAAYII010000392.1 GCA_012523535.1 Peptococcaceae bacterium | reverse complement strand
CTCCTGTAAATGATTGTGGGTTTATTTACTCGGTAGGTTTTCGCTTATGCTCTATTTTTTTCCTGCTGCTTACCCCAACATTTATTATAGAACCATATTTAAGTTAATTAAGAAGTTGTTTAAACCAGGCAATAGATGCCTGGTTTTTTTTGTGCCTATTTTGTGCCTCAAATGTGCATTAAAAATAACTAACAAATAATTTTCCTGTGACCGTAATGTACTTTGCCTGCAATTTGCTTATGGCATATTAAGTACGTAATTGGAACCAGCCGAGGTGAAAACATGGCAAAACATGATCAGTACAAAAGTCTTGGGACGGGTAAAGGTAATTTTCTAATAAAAATTCTATACACTCAAAACAACGATATCCAGGGAACCATTCAATGGCTGGATGAAGAAATGACTTCGAATTTTCGCAGTGCGTTGGAATTGATCAATCTTCTTTCCGAAGCCGTGAGTTTAATGGACGACAGTCCGATTCTTAACACCTGGTACAAACCCTGTCAACAAAAGAAGCAAGGCTAGTCCGGCTGAAAAGCTTGGGTAAATAAGAACCAGACAATAATTGGCAGTGAAAGTGAGGAACAGCCAATGCGTAAAGATAAAACCTTAATTACAGCCATAACCAAGGGAATAAAAGTTGTTGCCGTATTTCTTGTAGCGACGGTACTCCTGATTTATCCCGCAAAACTGTTGGATACGAATGCCTATTTTTTTGATGAGAAAGAATCAGAACCGGTCATTTTAGAGATTCAAGGTAAATTTCCGCAACCTAAGCCCATGTTGAATAATGAAGAAAATGGCATAGAAGAAGACGGCCTGGAGGAACCTGGCCAAGGTGGAGAAGATCAAGGCGGATCTGACCAAGGCGGAGACAACCAAGGTGATTCTGACCAAGGCGGAGACAACCAAGGTGATTCTGACCAGGGCGGAAACGATCAAGGCGGATCTGACCAAGGCGAATCTGACCAAGGCGGATCTGGCGAAGGCGAAAACGGCCAAGATGGATCTGAACAAGGAAATCCAACGGAAGATTAGTTTGGGCAATAAACAAGTAGGGAGGTCCTCTCGGCAGTGGAAAACAAACCGGATACAGACTTTAAGCAGAAAAAATCCTTAAGCGGTTTTCAAAAGTTTCTTAAAATAGTCGGCAATATAATTTTCGCCTGTGTAGTCATAGTGGCAATAATAGTGGTATTCAGTACGGCCCAATACAGAATAACGGGCGGCCAGCCGAAAATCCTCGGAAACTACATGTTCATCGTGTTAAGCGGCAGCATGAATCCGACCTTTGATGCCCGCAGCATGGTTTTTGTCAAACCGGTAGATCCGGAACAGATTAAAGAAGGAGACATAATTACCTTTAAAGGTCAGGGGAGCAGTAAGTCCTTAACCACCCATAGGGTGGTGGAGATCCGGGAGACAGCTACAGGTGAAAGGGAATTTGTTACCAAAGGAGACGCCAACGATGTCAATGACCCTTATCCTGTATCCGCGGACAAAGTAGTGGGCAGGGTAACGCTTGCCGTCCCTTATCTGGGAGCCTTCATGAATTTCGCCCAGACCAAACAAGGAATCTTGACTTTGCTGATTATACCGGGAGGCTTGCTTATCCTTCTGGAAATATATAAGATCTGCACCTTGCTCTTACAAGCCAAAAGAGAAAAAGCACAAAGAAAAAGCGAAGTTTAACTTGCCGGCTTCAAGAGTAAATAGGTCAAGGGAAGGTGAAAAAATGAAAATAAAAATTTTAACAAGTGTATTGTTAATAGGCCTGCTGAGTTTACTGGTAGCGGGAGGTACCCTGGCCTACTTTACAGACGAAGCGGCCGTTAAGAAAGCAACCTTTGGATTTACCACCGTTGAAATCGCTATAACAGAAAAAAGCGCAATAGAAAGCAGTGCCATCGAACTTAATTGCTCGGGGCCGACATCTGAACCTGCAGCTTGGCTTATAAGCAATGAGGGCAGTGAAGATGTGCGGCTGAGGGTAAAAGTGGTGGAAATGGATGAAAATAAAGGAAAATTTGACATTCAAAGTCTGGAGCCGGAAAGTCTGGAGCAGGAGCCGTTCTCTGGCGAGGAGACGGGAATGGGACCGGACTTGGCAACAGAGACAGATGCTCCCGGGGCGGCTGGGTGCAGACCTCCTTCCCCTCCTCAAATTGATCTGGTTGTCATCAGCCCAGGTTGGACAAAAAATGGCGACTATTACTACTATGACGGAACCCTCCCGCAAAATGGGGAAGCTGAGTTTGCAGTACAACTGCAGGCAAGCAACGACAACTTGAGAGGGACATACAGCAAAACAGTCAAAATCATGGCTCAGGCCTTACAGGTATCCAATACCGACGAAGACACATGACAGTATCTAAATTATTAAATGGAGATACCTGATAAACATATAGAAAATGAGGCGCTATTATACCAAAGCAAAAAAATCAAAGAAATATCCGTTTGCTTCGGACGGATCAAGCGAGGGGTGGTGATTGAGAAAAACAAAAACAGATGGAGATGGCTAAGGCATAAAAAAACCTTTGCCATTAAAGGCCTCATAAGTTCTTGAAGCTGAGGCCGGTTAAACAAAAGGAAAAGGGCAAACTTGCCGAAAGGCAAGGACGCAAAGCTATAGGGCCTTTCTAGATTTAGAATGGCAGCCTGGCTGCCG
>JAAYII010000391.1 GCA_012523535.1 Peptococcaceae bacterium | reverse complement strand
TTGCCCAGTGGTCATAAATCACAATATCCTATATCCCATTATAATCCAAATAGCAGTATTCAAGTTTACAATAACAAACTAATATTTCCGGCACAACCGTACATACTAACTCATTAGTAAGTCTACTGCGAATTATATCATTTTTGAAGATACTCCTTCAATACTTGGGCCAGAGGTTCGGCTGCATTCATAGCTTCCTCCAGAGTGTTCAATTGGCTGCCAATCTCCAACAAAAGAGCGCCGTCCGTCAGGAATTGATTGTAACGGGCATCGGAAGCATAGGTGATTCTGTTAAAAAACAATCCCGGATACTTTTCTTGCCCAATTTTAATTATTTCTTGCGCTATTTTATTATTCTTTTCCCAATGGGGATTTTGCTGGCCAATAACAATCATAATTTTAGCCATATTTTTTCCATCTATTTTTACAACGGACTTGCCGACTTCCGGCGGAATTCCGTCGCGATGCAAATCAATTAATATGCGGATGGTAGGGTTTTCCTCCAACATTTTTTTTGCCGTTTGATATGACTTGTTGTAGGATTCAGTATAATCGGCATCATTTACCGTTTGATCCTGGATTGCTTTTACGCCCAACCTATTGAGGGTTTCCGCCAAAACTTGACCCACTATAACCACATCACCGTTCTTACCGCCCGGTACCCGGTCTCTTCCCCCATTTCCGGCATAGCACTCCGCATTATGGGTATGGTATATTCCCACTAAGGCATCGTGTTCACTGGTAATCGGTGCCGGTTCATTGTAAAAGGGGTTATCCAGAGGTTCAAGTATAGGCCCTTCCATTTCCGGGTCATCAGGATAATATGTCCAGCCTATCCATGATATATCCTGTTTCGGAGGCGCGTAAAAACTAAGAAAATATGTCCTGGCATCCGATATGTTGACCCCGGTCAAAAAATACATTCCCAGCGCCACAGTTTTATAGCGTATATTATCTATGTACTCTCTTTGGGGCTGGGACAAGCCCGGGGCACCATCCAAAAGGAGTATGGGAAAAGGAAAACTCCTGTCGCTTAAAATGGTTATCAGATAGCCTGTACTGTCATTGACAATACAAAGGTATATAGCAAAAAGAAAAAGAATTATAAGCAGAATTACCGCCATATTCCTAAACCAAGTGTTTCGATAAAACATAACTCACCCCCCTGTTTCCATATTTTAGAAATATGAGGGGCGATCTTCATTTAGAACAGGAGTACCCTCTTACTTCCGTTTAAGTTTATGACGTTTATGGTTTTTTAATAAGATTATTAGTTTTTAGTTGCATATGCTTGGCAATGTATGATAAAATGTTCTTTGCGTAAAATGCAACGGTAGATCTCTTAAAGGGGGTGACAATATGCCGAATACCAAATCCGCCATCAAAAGAGTTAAAATCAGCAACATGCAGAAAGCCAAAAACACCGCTGCCAGATCTGCCTTGAAAACTGCAATCCGTCGTTTTGAGGAATCTTTGCTCAATAATCCTGAAAACGCCGCTGAAGCTCTGCAAAAAGCTTCACGCGCTCTCGATAAAGCCGCTGCTAAAGGTTTGATTCACAAAAATAAAGCTGCCCGTAAGAAATCGAGATTGGCAAAAAAATAAGCTCAGTTAATCAATAAAGCCAGCTAATTTTTTTCAATATTTAAAACATACAAGTCTATTAAATTAAACAAAAGGATGACGTAAAATGATATGATACTCCAAAGTATCAATATCATAAAGTGCATCCTTTTTTTATTACAAAAACCGCCGGTTTTCACATGTTAATTATTTATCATTTTATTATATAATTGAATTAGAATAAAATTTTTGAACCATTTCCTATTTTATTGGCTTTTGTTTTTATAAACCTGTTGCAGTTCATAAGCGTATTTTTCCACAACCTCCATTTTATCGCTGGGGCGCCACATGGCCAACAGGTTATCGTCCATACCCATATAATAGCACTTTAGATTTCTGTTTATCGCCATCCGGCTGTTTTCTATGCCTACCACAATTCCTATTCCCAGCTCAGCGCTGGTATAAGCCGAATCCCTATCCGGAGCACATATAACTTTGGAAGGTTTTAACCCCCACAAGCCTACTTCGCGCTTCACTCTATTATTAAACTCAACAGGACTCTCATTCACAAAGGCTTCAGTAATCAGGGGCTCCTCTGCAAAATCCTTATAAGTCGCGTTCTCTGTAGCTAAAGGATGGTCGGCCGAAACCATAAGCATAAGTCTCATTTTGGTCAGTTCCAAATACTTAAAGTCATTGTGATTGGGAGCAAAACGGCCGTTAATAAGTATTAAATCCAAATTTTGATTGCATAGCCGTTCTACCAATATGTTGGGACAATACCTGAACCCGTTTAGCTGCAGTGCGCAATTTTTCTTTTTAAGTGCCACCAAAGCCTCTTTGGGGGCGGAACCAAAGTCAAGATAATTTTGAAAACCTACATTGATATAACTCGTTCTTATCGAATGTTCATGCTGTACTTCAGCTATAAATTCATAATATTCTTTATAAAATCTGGAAAAAAAATCATAGCACTTGGCACCGGCTTTAGTCAGTATAACCGAACGGGTGGTGCGAACAAAAAGAGGAAAACCCAGCTCTTTTTCCAGAGCCGCAATCGACTTGCTTACCGCTTGTTGAGTCATGAATAAAGCGTTGGCAGTGCTTGAAAAATTCAATGTTTCAGCCAAAGTCAGAAAACATTTTATTTTGGTATCATTTATCATAAGACCCGTCCCCAGTTTGCATGATTTATTCTTCTATCTAAAGCTTAACAAAGTCCAAATATGGGAAACTTAATTAAATCAAATTACAACCGAAAGTTGTAAATGCAAAGCAAGTGTTGTTTCTCTTTTTGCTTAACTTTAATTATACTTTGATTAGAATAGGCTTCAACTATTTATTTAAGGAAGAGAAAAGCAATTCCCAAATTATTTATAAAGAAAGAAGGAGGTAAACCCAATGAGCAACAAATTCAAACCCGAGTCCCAAAGCCTGGTAAGTTTCAGCCTTATGGGACCGGAAAGCGGCGCACCATGTGTAGTGGATGTCAATGAAGGCAAAATAACCCGCATCAGACCATACGAATACGACACGGAGTATACCGATGCTCATTGCAATCCCTGGAAAATCGAAGCCCGGGGCAAAACCTTCAAACCGCCGCAAAGAGTAAACTTAACTCATTTCGGCCTAGCCTACAAGACCCGCGTTTACTCCCCGAACAGAGTGCTATATCCTCTCAAGCGGGTGGACTGGGATCCCAAAGGGGAACGCAACCCGCAAAACCGCGGCAAATCAGGTTATGTCCGCATTTCCTGGGATGAAGCGGCCCAAATTCTAGCCGATGAACTAAAACGCATCAAAGAAACCTACGGACCGGAAGCGGTTCTCTGCCAGTCGGACATGCATGGGGAAGGCAAAAACGTTGCCCCCAGCCATGGCTGTCCCAACCGCCTGCTCTCATTAATGGGTGGCTATACTTTGCAGATGCGGAACATGGACAGCTGGGAAGGCTGGTACTGGGGAGCCAAACACGTCTGGGGCTGCGAACCCGTCGGGGAGCTGGCTCCGCAAGCCAACCTGATCCCGGATATCGCCAAACATGCCGACACCCTGCTTTTCTGGGGTTGTGACCCGGAAGTAACACCATTGGGCTTTGGCGGTCATCTGCCCACCCTTCTCTGCTACTGGTTCACGGAACTGGGGATTAAATCCATCTACATTTGCCCGGACTTAAACTACGGTGCGGCCATTCATGCCGACAAATGGATTCCCATCCTGCCCAATACCGACGTAGCTTTACAGTTGGCCATAGCTTACCAGTGGCTGACCAACGAAACCTATGACAAAGAATACATTGCCAACCACACTTATGGTTTTGACAAATTTGCAGACTATGTATTAGGCAAAGAAGACGGCATACCCAAGACTCCGGCCTGGGCCAGTGAAAAATGCGGAGTACCCGAATGGACCATCAAAGCGCTGGCTCGCCACTGGGCCAAAAAGACCGTCAGCATCCTGCACGGCAACGGCGGCTCCTATATTCGGGGACCCTATTCCACCGAACCGGCCAGGTTGGAAGTAATGCTTTTGGGAATGCAAGGCTTGGGCAAACCCGGAGTACACCAGGCCAAAATGATCGAGTGGAACATGTGGGCCAAAGACTATCCGGTACCCTTTACCCCCAAATTTTTACCGCCCGTGCCCCATTGCAGCGACCCGCTCCGTCCCGTGGACGGTGACCTGCCTGATGAAATCAACATGAAACGTTTCTGCCTGACACCGGAACAAGAAAAACGGGCTCCGGAACTCATAGAGTTGTTCAAACAACTGCCCGCACCCAAACAATTCATCCCGCGCTGCCTGGTGCACAAAGCCATAGTGGATGGTCATGCCGAATGGTACGGCATGCATTGCTTCAGCACCAGCCAGGTACCAAAAGAAAACAACTACCGGGTTCCCACCAACAAATTTCAATTTGAAAAAATGGTTTACCCCCGTCCGGGCTTAAGCAAAGTGCATATGATCTGGTCTTCGGCTCCCTGCAACGTCACCTGCTGGAACCATGGCAACCTCTTTATCGAAGCCTATCGTCACCCGGATATCGAAACCTTTGTCGTACAACATCCCTGGATGGAAAACGACTGCTACTTTGCCGATATAATCCTACCCGTACTCACCAAACACGAAATGAACGATCTGGGCAACGATTACAGCAGCGGGGTTTTCCAATCCATTTACCTGGAAGAACCCTGCATCGAACCGCTGGGCGAATCCCTGTCCGACTTTGACGCTTGCGCCAAAGTAGCCGAAAAACTGGGACCTGAATACTATGCCGCCTATACCGGAAACTTGACCGAAGAAGAACGGGTACGTTTCTTCTACAAAGCCACCGGCTTAGAAGAGCACATGTCCTGGGAAGAATTCCAGAAGAAGAAAATATTTGTCCTGCCCATCAACGAAGAAGCCCAAAATGTACCGGCCGGACTTTACAACTTCTACGTAGACCCCAAAAACAATCCGCTGACAACACCCACGGGACTTTTGGAATATTCCTCATCCGCCATAGAAAAACACATGCCGGATGATCCGGAACGGCCGCCGGTACCCCATTGGATTGAGAAGAGCGAAAGCCACGACGAACGCCTATCCAGCGAACGGGCCAAAAAATATCCGCTTTTGTGCATGTCCAACCACGGGCGCTGGCGGATGCACGCCCAATGCGACGACGTAATCTGGACCCGGGAAATCGAAACCATGAAAATCCGGGGCAAAGACGGTTACCAATACGAACCCGTATGGCTTAACCCCATAGAAGCCGAAAAACGGGGCATCAAACACGGGGATATAGTAAAAGTCTTCAACGAACGGGGCATAGTCCTTTGCGCCGCCTACGTAACCGAACGCCTAATCCCGCGGACCTGTTACGTTGATCACGGAGCCCGCCTTGACCCCATAATCCCGGGAGTACTGGACCGTGGCGGCTGCATAAACTCCATCTCCCCCACCTCCATGACCTCCAAAAACGCCACCGGCATGGCCACAAGCGGCTTTTTAGTCCAGGTGGAAAAAGTCACGGATGAAGAGATGGAAGCCTGGAAACGGGATTACCCCGAAGCATTTAACCGCAAAATCCACAAAGCTGCCGGAGTCTGCCTCGACGGCTGGCTTATCAAAAAATAAAGATAAGGAGGAGAAAAGAAATGGCAAAAGTATTTGTGATCGACGTTGCTCGCTGCAGCGGATGTTACAACTGCCAATTGGCCTGTAAAGACGAGCACGTGGGCAATGACTGGACACCCTATGCCAAACCCCAGCCTGAGATCGGCCAGTTCTGGTGCAAGGTAGAGGAAAATGTCTGCGGCACCCTGCCCAAAGTAAAAATCCATTATATACCCAAACTTTGCAACCATTGCACCAAGGCAGCTTGCCTGGAAGCCTGTCCCCATGAAGCTATTTACCGCCGGGAGCAGGACGGTCTAATCCTGATTGACCCAGAAAAATGCCAAGGCTGCAAAAGCTGTCAGGAAGCCTGCCCCTATGGCGTGATATACTTCAACGAAGAATTAAAAATCTCACAAAAATGCACAGGCTGTGCCCATTTGCTGGATAACGGCTGGAGCAGACCCCGTTGTGCGGATGTCTGTCCCACCCAGGCTTTGAAGTTTGGTGAAGAGGAAGAACTAATAGACCTGATTGAGGGTGCCGAAGTATTAAAAGCGGAGACGGGACTGGGTCCCAAGGTATACTACCGCAATATTCCCGGAAAATTTATTGCCGGCACGGTTTATGATCCCGTAGAAAAAGATGTAATCGAGGGAGCCAGATGTCTTCTGTCCTGCGGTCCCAAGACTTGGGATATTGTTACGGACGACTTCGGTGATTTCTGGTTCAAAGACCTCCCAGTCGGAACTTTTGACCTGACTATTTCCGCTCCGGGCTATGAACCCAAAACCTTTAAAGGTCTCAAAACCTCCCAATGCATTAATCTGGGCGATATACCCATGGATAAAAAACAATAAACGAAGTTTTTGCTAAAACGCTTAAGCACTAAAAAAGATGTCTTAATTAAGCGCTGGCCCCCAATCGTTAGATTTTAGGTCTAACTATTGGGGGCCAGTTAAACTTTATTACTTCTTCCTCAACCGGAGCAAAAATGAATAATCATTAGCTCCAGCAGAAAATGTGGGTTGCCTCCGCTGCTTTTTAAAGCAATATCCGTTTTTAAACAGTCCTCCATCACCCTGACAAGTCTTACGGGAGTAAAATTGGCTGCCTGGCGGTAAATTTTCTTGCCTTCATAAGGGGACCGTATTCCGCAAACCTCCATAAACCTTTCCACCGGCTCCCCTTTTTTGCGCATGATAGTAGCAGCCAAAAGAAGGCGAACCTGACGGACGATCTTGGTAAATACTTTCAGGTAAGGCTCTTGATTTAGCACCGCTCTAAGCTCCCGCAAAGCATCCGCCGCCTTATTGGCGGCAATGGCATCAATCATGCTGAAAATTGAGTTTTCAGCCATGGGAACACATACTTGCCGGATATCGTCTTGACTGATATTTTGTCTATCTCCGGTATAAACGGCAAGCTTATCAAGTTCCTGGCACAATATGCCCGATTGATGCCCGGACCATTCTACAAAGAATTTTGCTGTTGCCGGATTTATATTTTTTCCCCTAAGCTTTGCCTGCTGTTGCACCCAATTTTGCCATTCACTAAGGCTTTTAGGATAATTGAATTCGTAAATTCCGCCGATTCCGGTGATTTCCTTGTACAGTTTTGATCCACGATTTATTCTTTCCGCAATCAGGACCAAACAAGTGGAAGGATTAGGATTACGGCAATAAGCAAGCAGACTGTCGTCCTCTTTAAGCTCATTAAAATCCAAATCATCAACCACAACCAGTTTGCGGGAAAAAAAACAACAAGTATTGGCTGCTTCCGTTATGGC
>JAAYII010000390.1 GCA_012523535.1 Peptococcaceae bacterium | reverse complement strand
GAGGATTTGGATCGAATCGCCGAATTGGAAACCGAAGTGGAAAAATATTTTTGTGACGGGATAAAAAGAACAATAGATAAAACCCAACAAGAATGGAATAGCGATATCTTTTTCTTCGGCAAAAAGGCTGCCGCCCAATTTAGGACTATTCAAGAGATGGAAAGTTATAACTGGCTGCAGCATTATCACCAGGCCGAAGTTAATGTGGATGTTGATGTGAAGATACGGCGAAGCGGCTTCCTTTTTAAAGCGATGCCCATTCAATCCACCTCGGCCGGCCAGAAAGGACGGGAATGACAGACTATGAAATTGGTATTAACTATTTTTGTAATATTGGCAATTAATTATTATACTTTTACTTATGCCCGGAGCCTTTGGCGGGATGATAATAATAAACTTGCCGCCTGCGGTACGGCCCTTTTGGCTTTGTTGGCAACAATCCCTCCCATTCTCATGATATTTATTCGAAATATTTAAACAAAAAAAACTTACCCTAAATTTTAAATAAAAAACCTTAAATTCAAATAAATACCGCAAAAATTGCAATAATAAAAATTAAATGCTTCATCAGTTAGGAAGGAGACTAATAATGGCCGATTTGAGTCAAGAAAATGTTATTGCTCCCCATGAGACTTTTGGTCTTTATGAATTGCTGCAGCTTAAGAATATTTGCGCATTGAAGGCTTCCGGTTTAACCGGAAACGTGGCTGATCCCAAACTGAGATTGATCCTGGAGTCCGATTTGAAAATGTCCCAACAGCAGATAAGAGAATTAAAAGATCTTATTCAGACATCAGGCTGTCGGAAAGAAAATAAAGTGTAAGAGGAGATAAAAATGGCAAATATTATTCAAGATGTGGTGGGTGTGGACTTTATGACAGAAAAGGATATAGTGGCCGAACTGCTTCTGACCAGCAAAAATGTTTTAAACCGTTATGCTGCGGTTTTAAGTGATTCGACTTCTCCAACGGTCAGGGAGATATTAAAGAAACATTTGAACCAAATAATTGACCTGCAAGGTCAAATAACGGCTTATGCCTTGTCCCGGGGATATTATCAACCTTATAATCCTGCGGAACAAATAAACAATGAGCTGAAAGAAGCGGACATATCTCTGGATTTGGAAGCCTGGAAGCTGGACGCGGGCGAGGAATTCTTCGGGATGAAAAGGGATACTCCTATTGTGAGATCGTAATGAAACTGGAAATATGGCCAAACAATGTATATAATTAGGTGGATTAAAATTATTAATCTATATAAAATAATCAAGGTAACGGTTGGGAGTAACATGAAGAAAAAGGTTATAGTAGCCATGAGCGGCGGAGTGGACAGTTCGGTGGCGGCTTTGCTTCTCCAACGGGCAGGTTATGAGGTTATTGGGGTTACCATGCAGATTTGGCCGCAAGCCGAAGATCAGACCAAAGCTTGCTGCAGTTTGGATGCCATTAATGATGCCCGCAAAGTGGCTTGGAAGTTGGGAATTCCGCACTATGTTATGAACTTTAGGCAGGAATTTGAGGAAAAGGTGATTAAAGAGTTCTGCCGTGAGTACTTGACCGGCAGAACTCCCAATCCTTGTATTTCCTGTAACAAGTATATTAAATTTGAATCCTTGCTCAAAAAAGCACAGGCTTTAACTGCCGATTTTATAGCGACCGGGCATTATGTGCGCAAAGAGTACGATGTTGTTTCCGGTTAATGGCTGTTGAAAACAGGAGCGGATTTAAGCAAGGATCAAAGCTATGTTCTTTATAACATGACTCAGGAACAACTTAAACATACTCTATTCCCTTTAGGAG
>JAAYII010000389.1 GCA_012523535.1 Peptococcaceae bacterium | reverse complement strand
GTATTTACTATAGGTCAGTCAACGATGATGAACTTCTTCCCATGGCTTTTACCCTTAAAAAGAATGGAAAAGTGCTTTTTACCAGAAAAGGAAAACATTGGTGGCTAACAGGTTTTAAACTGGGCGAATTTTCCAACCCATCTGAATTATCAATGGATATAAGTATAGAATTTCCCAATGAAGAAATGCGGGATGCCTTTATTCAAGGATTAAAAGAGGCAGGATATGAAAACCTGGATATTAACATTGAACAAAATCTCGTGAGCTTTACCTTTGATAAACCGCGTACACCACAACCATTATCCAGAACCAGAATAACGGATTGGATTATCCAAAGAAAAAATAAATTCCTATGTGATGAATTCAACCGCATTACTGGGGAACAAGGCACGATTCAGGATAAAATTAGAGCCATAGAAGAACAGTCCCCGGAAATTTATGATAAATTATTGACTATCGGCAGTAAAAAACCTTCTAAAGAAATGTGGGGTATAGCCATCATAATCGCCATTATTGTCCTATTCTTATTGTCTGATATTTACTCACCTAAAATAATGCGGAAATAGTCGAATGAAAAGAATAATCTAAACCAATAATAAGTTCAAACTAAAAAATACTCCCCTTAAGTAACCCGTACTTAAGAGGAGTTAATTGTTTTAACTACTACTGACCGAGATTGATTATCTCATATTCTCCGCCTGACCAGCCTAAACCGCTGGAAACTTGCAACTTTAACCCACTGACATTTTCAGGAATTTCAAAAACAACAAAACCGCTTTTACTTGTTCCCGGATTTACTTGAGCCAAAAAGAATCCATTGCCTTCATTAACATATAAATCCGCATCCGCCATGGCCGAATACTCTTTACCTTCGGAGTCAAGCAGTTTAAAAAGACTGGTATCAATGGTCCTGGTTTCTTTATCATTGTTTGTTACTTTAACTTTAATTATTAAAAATTGATTTTCAGTAGTTTTTTGTAAAAATTCATTCTGGCCAATTTTTTTATCTTTTTTAACTTCACTAACCACATATCCAATCTTACCGGCGTTTACTTCTTCATTTAAACCATAGTCCTTGCCAGCGGGGGGTTGCGTACTTTCTTGTCCCGTGGTATTCGGTTGCCCTCCGCAGGCACTTATGAATAAGATAAGGACAATAAATATCACTAAATGTAATCCACTCTTATAACTAACCATTTTAGCCATTTTTTTCCCACCTTTGAAATTATCTAAACTATACTTAGTTTCTCCTCAATTATGTTTTTAATTCCTTGAAGAAAACTCTTTGAATCAGTTCCTTGCTTTTGATCAAAGGTGGGTACGGTGATCATTTTTGTAATCCGGTATTTCTAAAATTATTTTTTCTCATGTCCAAAGAAAATCATCATTGAATAATCGGCCATAAAATCATTTTTATTATCATCAAAATTCAAATTGATCTGCTGAAAGACAATTTTGAGTTTATACTCCCCTTTTTTTATTTCCAAAGTCATATCATCCGGAGCCAAAGATTCTCTATTATTCTTTTTCTCTTCCTTTAGCTTCCAAGCGAATTCGGATAAATTCGTGCCGATAAGTTCAGTCCCTGCCGGATCTTTAACTGAAATGCTCACTTCCCTTTCCGACTGGCGAGAAATATTTAAGACATAATTGAGGCCATCTAGCGAAAAATTATAAGTCTGATCCTCTGGGCCAGGATAAGAGAAAGCTGTCAAGCCGATGTCATACCCGGAAATTATTAACGGTTTTTGATTATCAAGAACCGCTACAAAATAACGGTCTTGAGCTACATCTAAAGGATAGGTTGGGTCAAATCCAAAAACGTTTTTCATATCACTATATATTTGAAAGTCCGGGGGCAACCAGGAAATATATTGCAGAGAACTGTGGCGATCGAGGTAGTTAAGTATATTGGTAGTTTCAATTTTAGTCTCTTCGGAAGCATTAGCTTGAGGAATAATTTTACCGTCGGAGAGAATATTCTCACTGGCCAGTATTCTCTCTAATCTATTGATCTGGCTGACACGGGATACCGTAAAAGCGTCCACCGGTGGAATTATGGAGACAATGGCCAGAACAGCCGCCAGCAAAGCGATCATACTGTTTCTGGTAACCGGTTTGATACTCAATAAGACACCGATAATAATTGAAAAAATCCCAAAGAGGGCAACATAATAACGGGATTCAGTCACTCCATAAGCGTTAAGGCGTATTCCCACCGATACCAGTTGCAAAACCACTACGGGGATAAGAACTTTGGGAAATATTTTATAGTAAAGTACAGCAAACCGATTTGAAAGCAAACTGGCCAAAACCAAAATAACCAATCCTGCCGCAGAATAAATCAATACCATTGGACCTAACTGGCCTGAAGGCCAATGCCAAGTGATCAGGATTTTAATAAAATAAGCTAACAGCACCAAAGTATAGATTCCAACCAAAGGAATAGCAATATAAGAAACAAGAACGGACAAGAATTTTGGATAGTTCTTGGCTGTCTGCAATTTCATAACGTCATCTTCCGTTTTAGAGAGGAATCTTGGCAGTAGCGATAAATAATAGGTGGGAGCAAATAGAATCCAGACAACAGTTAGCATATATGAATAAGCATCGTGGTGAATATTGAATAGGAGAACATCAATTGAAGCCATAATTGCCGCCAACCCTGCTGACAAGACAACTGAGTAAAGAATCGAAATAAAAAGGGTTTTAAAGTGTATTAAACACACCTCGTTAAAGTCCGCTTTCTTTTTATACGCAGGAATCCACAGTACGGCACAGATGAGGGCAAATACTGCTATAAGGGTCCGAACACTTATTTCTGCATTAATTTCTGGTACAGGCCAAAGAATTAGAAAATACCCCGCTCCCAGCACAAGGGCTAAACCATAAACGGGCAGACGTAAAGCAGATAATTTCATAAATCTTTCCACTGCAAATTGGGCTGCCATACCGAGAACAGCACTAACTAAAAAAGTATAGACAAGCTTCTCAATAATTATAGGCGGTGATTGATCAAGGGCAATAGTATAACAAACCAGTGTTGCCACTCCAACAAGACAGACAATCGTCAGCGGAAAACGAATTATGGCTTCAGACATGCCTTTAAGCAGTTGAAACAATAGGCCTTTTATTTTTTTCAAAACTTATCCCCCTATCATAAATTAATGGTGATTTTTGCCCTAATAATTTTATTAATTCATATTAAATTTGTATTGTCTTTTTATTTCTTGTATATTGCCTTTTTATTTCTTGATAATTCTTTAATCCCCTGCTTATTTTATGCAAACAGTCCAGAATAATTTGAGCTTAATAAGCGTGTTTTCGCAATGTGGTATGTGAATTACCTATTTGGGAATTTTTGTAGTCAAACAAGTTATTTAGTAAAAGACCATGCCTTCACCCTGTGAAGGCATGGTCTTAAGGCTAATCGGAAACCACTTCGCTTCGCAATCTTCCAACCATATCCGGTACATTAATCTTCATCGGACATCTTTCCACACAACGACCGCATCTTAAGCAGGTATAAAGCATGGGAGCCGCGGACTCTTTTCCTTCAATAAAAGCCGTCCACACAGAACCTATACCGCTAAGATAGGTCCGGCCATAATGACCGGCTGTTATCTGAAAAACTGGACATTCATACATGCAACCGCCGCAGCGCAAACAATGCAGGGCTTGACGATAATTCTCGTCACCAAGCATGGCGCTTCGTCCATTATTGACGAAAATCACATAAAATTCTTTTGGACCGTGGGCTCCATAAGTAATTACTTTTTCTATATCCCCTGTTTTACTGGGGCCGCTGATAATGTTAACATAACCCGGTGCCCCGTAATTAGCATACCTCCAGGTAACTTCCGCCACCTTCATGGCATCCTGAAAAGTCGGCACCAGCTTTTCTATGCCTACTATTGCAATATGAACGGGCGGAACTCCTGTACACAATCTTACATTGCCTTCATTTTCGATGATAACAATCTGGCCGGTATCGGCGGCTACCACATTGGCACCGCTGATGCCCACATCAGCCGTAAAATACTTTTCTCTCAAAAAATCCCTAACTACGCTCACTTCCTCAGTGATATCCGCCGGAATTTCTTTCTGAAAAAATTTACTAAATATTTCCGCCACCTGCTCCCTTGGTACATGAATGGAGGGGGCCAGAATATGCATAGGACGGTCTTTCTTCAATTGCAAAATAAATTCTCCTAAATCAGTTTCCCATACTTCGTTACCCTCTTCTTGCAGCGCTTCTCTTAAGCCCAACTCTTCTCCCAACATACTTTTGCCTTTGACGATTATTTTGCCTTTGCCAACTATATCTTTTACTATCTGCAAAGCCGCTTGCCGGTCTTCGGCATAAAAAGCATGGCCATGGTTACTTTCAATAGCCTGCATGGCTTTTTCCAATAATTCTTTATTGTGGGCCATGGAGTATTCTTTAATTGCTCTTACTTCTTCAGCCAAATTAGGAGTATGGGGGTATTGACATAGAGCGGTATCTACATTTTGGCGGTAAGATTTGACAGCTCTGGTCAAAGCCCGGGTTAAATTTTCATCCTGTGAAGCTTTGTTTAAGTTCTTTGTGTAAATAGCAAGTTCTTTTTGCCAATCAGACATTTGCAATAAACCCCCTATATAAAAACTCCACCAAATCTTCTATAATTATATTCCTTTCCTGCTTTGAGCCGGCTTGCAAAGAAGACAAACAGTAAGGACAAGCAAGCAATGCTTTTGAGGCGCCGGTCTCGGCAAGTTCATTAACTCTGCGCTCGGCAATAATTCTGGCTATTTCCGGGAAGAGCATCTTCCCAGGTCCGCCGCAACATGTTGTCCACTCTTTATTGCGCACCGGTTCAACATAGGATACACCGACGGATTCCATTATATCTCTTATCTCTTTAGTTATTCCAAGCTCTCTGGCTAGACGACAGGAGTCGTGTATTACCACCGTAGATTTATCAGAAATCTGTGGGAGATTATCCCTTTTTTCCCAAACCAATTCAATAAAGGTTTTAACATTAAACTCAGGAAAAACATTAAATTGAGGATAAACGACTTTAAACATCTCCGCTGCATGCGGCGAAAGGCAAACTACGGTCTTGGCTTGAGTTTTCCTTATGACTTCAACCACTCTGGCAGCATAAAGTTTGAAATCCTGCCAAAAGCCTAATTCGTAAAGAAGAGCGCCGCTATACATTTCCACATCGGCATCATAACATAAGTCAAAGCCAAGTTTCTTTAAAATATAAGCAGCTTTATAGTTTATGGAATTGTAACGTTCCTTGTCTTGGGCCAGGACTCCAGCTAAAACTTTTTCGGGAGTAATGCCGATTATTTTGACAAGTTTTCGCCCTTCCATCAGTAGAGAGAAAGCTTTACTGGCCGGATCAATAAAAGTCAAAGTTTTTAGGAGGGGAGCAAGATAAGGCAACAGTTGGTACTCTCCTCCTGTATAAAATAAAATTTCTCCTTGAGCGGGCAATTCAAGATCTCTCACCCAGGAAGAATTTTGGCGACAGTTTAAAGCCAAGGGATTGTTATACTCCATAATATTGCTTCGAATTATTTCCAAAACGGGAGGGATTTCCTTTTTTGTAGTCATTTTCTACACCTATTTTCTTCGATTAATTCCAATAATTATTCCGATTGCTGTCTAGTATATTAAACCATATACTTTAATAATTGTCACTTATCATATAAAAACTTAGAATAAAAGTAATAAATATAAACACGGTTATGTGATATGGGCAAAATCTGGCTTTTGCTTGCATCTTGTGATAAGATAGTTGAAAATATGACTGTTGGAAAAGAGGAGAATTTATGGAAGGTACAATAGTTCCATCGAAGTCAGCAAAGAGTATTCTGAAATTAATTATACCAATCATAATTTTGGTTATCCTCCTTACTGTTGTTATTATTGACGGCTATGTGATCGTTGAGCCCGGATACCGAGGGGTAATAGTTACCTTAGGTAAAGTCAGCCCGAAAGTATTGGATGAGGGTTTTCATTTTAAATTACCATTTATCCAAGAAATAATACCCATGGATGTTAAAGTACAAAAAGCCCAATCTGAAGAAACCGCTTCTTCTAAGGATTTACAAACGGTAAATGCGATCATCGCCGTCAATTACAGGCTTAACCCGGAAATGGTTCACAAACTATATG
>JAAYII010000388.1 GCA_012523535.1 Peptococcaceae bacterium | reverse complement strand
TTCCAGATCAATCCTGCAACAGCCAAAGAATATGGCATTGAGCAAGGGGATTGGGTCTGGATTGAAACCCGACGGGGACGTATTAAGCAGAAAGCCGACGTCACTCAGGCTGTTGCTCCCGGTGTTATTATAACCCAACGGGGTTGGTGGTTCCCGGAAAGAGAAATGAAGGAGCCGGATTTGGGGGGCTGCTTGGAATCAAATACTAATGTATTAACAAGCACCAGGGATGAGGATTGTTGTCCCTTAAGCGGAACCTGGGCCAACCGGGGCTTGTTATGCAAAATATATAAAGTTGATAGTGCTGAACAAAAGGAGGGTAATTGACGTGGCACATTATGCAATGGTTATTGATACCCGTCGTTGTGTCGGCTGTCATTCATGCACGGTGGCCTGTAAGGTCCATAATGAGCTCCCGGTGGATATGATTTATAACCCGGTTACAACGGTCGGCCCTATTGGAGTATTTCCTGACCTTCATATGGTTCATATCCCTCTGTTATGTATGCATTGCGAAAACACCCCGTGTGTTGATGCCTGCCCGACAGGCGCTTCCCTGCGCAGGGAAGACGGGATTGTTTGGATTGAGGAGAAAAAATGTGTGGGCTGCAAAGCCTGTGTGATGGCTTGTCCTTATGGAGCACGTATTCCCAATCAGAAAAAAGGGATTGTTCAAAAATGCGATTTTTGCTCGGACCGAGTTGACCAGGGAAAGGTTCCCCGCTGCGTTCAAAGCTGTCATCAGAAAGCACGGATTTTTGGTGATCTGGACGATCCAAACAGCGAAGTCTGTAAACTTATCAATCGTTTTCATGCTATACGCCTTTTGGATGAGCTGGGAACAAAACCGTCAGTATATTACATTAACGGATTGGGGGTGCAGATGAGATGAGTCACAAACATGACGGATGGGGTTGGATGCTGGCCGTGGATTTCTTTTTCGCCGGTATGGGCGGAGCGATGCTTGTTATTGCCGGAATAGGAGATTTGTTTCTTGGGGATGGACAAACCTCTGTGTTAGGTAATTTTGCCGGTGCCGTTTTTATTGCTGTAGGAGCATGTTTTCTAATTTTGGAATTAGGTCGTCCGTTCCAGGCTTTTAGGGTATTCATGAATCCTAAAACTATTTTGACCTTCGGGGCTTGGAATATGACTTTGGCCATTATAGCCGGGATTTTGTTTGCTTCATTCGGAATTACTTTATTGCCCTGGAGTAAACTTATTTTGCTCCGCAAATTTTTCGCCGCTTTTTGTCTTATTTTTGGCTTGGTAGTGGCTACCTATCCGGGAGCACTGCTGGCTAGGAATAAAGCTCGTCCCTTTTGGAACGGCCCCGGTATCATGGTGTTGTTTTTCCTTTCCTCTTTTATTACCGGTATGGCGGGACATATCCTATGCGGTTATATTATCGGTGAATCCTCCTGGTTTATAGTAAACGGCTATATAGTAGGTTCTTTTTCTTCCTTGGTTCTGCAAGATTTACCGCATCTTACAGCGATATTGCTGCTGTTTCAATTAATCTTTTGGTCGGGCTATATCTGGATTAAATGGAGCGGGAGTACGGAACGGGAAGCTAAAGCGGCCCAGAGATGGATCAGCGGTGATCTTTCCGCTTCCTTTAAATTAGGTTTTATTTTGTTGGGCACTATTGTACCCATTGTGCTTCTGTTGTTCACCAATCCGGTTGTTCATAGTGTCGGTGCTTGTTTGGCCCTTCTGGGCGGGATGATCATGCGTTATCTGGTAGTGCGTGCCGGAGAGGATCGCACTTGGCTGCCGGGAGAGTTAAAATATCGCTCTCGCTTGCCTGTTGGCAACGAAGATTTTTTAAAAGCGTGGAAGTCATAAGATCGCTTTAACTGAATTATGCCTACTTAATGAGAGGTACCTGGGATTTTTGAAGTTTGTAGCATTAAAAGGAGAATTTTGTCATGCAGGCTACCCCTAAAATTACAATACTTGATACTACTGAAAGTGTCTGCCCTGTTTGCTTAAAGGTTGTGAAAGCTACTGTTGTAGCCCGGGGGAAAGCCGTTTATATGGAAAAAGGTTGCCCTGAGCATGGATCGGTAACAACATATTTATGGCCTGATGTCGACCATTACCGCTGGATCAAGGGACTGAGTTTTCCCTACAGTCCTCCAAAGACGCCTGTTAAAACCGGTCAAGGATGCCCCAGGGACTGCGGATTGTGTAAGAATCATCTACGCCATTCTACCCTTGTAGAGATTGAAGTAACAGAGCGCTGCAACCTGCGCTGCCCGGTTTGTTTTATGGCAGCCGGGGCAGCGCGTAATGCCTTTAAAGCGGATCCAGGGATCCAGGCTTTGGGGGACAAATACCGGACAATTGTGGAGAAAGCGGGACCCCAGACCAGCGTTCAATTAACCGGGGGCGAACCGACCATACGCAGAGATTTGCCGGAAATCATCCGCCTGGGCTTGAATATGGGCTTGACGGCTATTGAAATCAACACCAACGGTGTTGTAATTGCCAATGATTATACTTTCTTAAAAGAATTGGTACGGGCCGGGGCCAGCGGTATTTACCTCCAGTTTGACGGGATCACCTCCGATGTTTACAAGAAAATACGCGGTGAAGATTTGCTGTCCGTCAAACTCCAAGCGATCGAGAATTGCCGGCGGGCAGGAATCCAGGTTGTCTTGGCCATGACGGTCATCGAGGGCATAAATCATTGCCAATTAGGACAAGTCTTAGAATTTGCCCTGCAAAATAAAGATGTAATCGCCGGTATTGCTTACCAACCCGCTTTCGGCTCCGGACGCTTTGATATTGCTGTCAACAAGCGGTTGACCATGGGCGATGTTATCTTTATGCTGGCGGAACAAAGCCAAGGCTTGCTCGAGCCTTATGATTTTTGGCCCTTAGGCTGTTCTCATCCCTTGTGTTCCAGTGCCGTCTATCTGGTAGAGGAGGAGGGTAAAATTGCACCTTTGAATCGCAGGTTAACGCTGGAGGATTATCTGGCAGAATTTGACCCCCAAAGTCCGCAAGGTTCGGTGTTAGGGGATATTGCTTATAAAAAATTCCCGCACTTGCAAGCCGGGCTGTCTATTGTCATCATGAATTATATGGATGCCTTCACCATGGACTTGAAGCGCCTGCGGGAATGCAGTATGACTGTGCTGGATAAGGACGGCGGTATTGTGCCTTTCTGTTCCTATCAGTTGACCAATACAGATGGTAGGAGAAAAGATGAAATAAGTGTTCCAAATACTAATCTTCGAGGTAATTGCCATGTCTGAACACAAAACAGTGGTCACGAATTGCCGTTTCTGCGGTTATCAGTGCGGCTTGTTGGCTGAAGTTGAAAATGGAAAAGTAATAAAGGTTAGGCCTGATCCTAAACGTTTCCCCTACGACGAAAGAATTCAAGCCAGGTGTCACCGCTGGCGGTTGGCGCCTGAAGTTATGGATCACCCTCATAGAGTCAATCATCCGCTTAAAAGGGTCGGCGAACGGGGGAGCGGAAAATGGCAGCGCATATCCTGGGAACAAGCCCTGGATGAAATAGCCGATAAACTCCGATCTCTGAAAGAAACCTATGGACCGGAAAACCTGGCCACCAGTATTGGAGGTCCTCATACAACCTACTGGCCATTGCACCGGTTCATGACCCTTTACGGTAGCCCCAACAATATGGGGATCGGCCAAATCTGTTGGAATCCAGGAATTTTGGTCAATTCCATAACTTATGGCTGGCCGATTGAGATGGAGTTGGACCCGGCTTTAACCGAATGCGCACTTCTATGGGGAGTTAATCCCGCCGAATCGGACAATTCTTTATTCTGGCATACTATCCGGGAATTTAGTCGCCAAGGGAAACCATTAATTGTGGTTGATCCCAGGCGGACCGCTACGGCTAGACTGGCAACCCTTTGGCTTCCGGTCCGGCCGGGCACAGACCCTGTTTTGGCTCTGGGTTTATTGCATGTCATAATCAAGAAAAAACTATATAATAACAGTTTCGTTGAACAATGGTGTTACGGTTTTGATAAACTGCAAAATCACGTGGCTTCTTATACTCCTTCCTATGTGGAGCAGGTAACGGGAGTTGCAGCCGAAGATGTAATAAAAGCGGCCTGTCTTTTTGCCGAGAATTTTCCGGCCACTTTGTATAGCGGGCGCGGAATTGACCAGCTCGGGCCCAATAGTGTGCCGACCCACCGGGCCTTGGCCATCTTGCGGGCCGTAACAGGAAATGTGGATGTACCCGGTGCTTCATATCTAACAGAAATGCCGGATTTTAGTCCGGAGATAGATCTGGAATTAAGCGAACAATTCCCGGCGGAATCCCGCCGGAAAAATATAGCCGGTAACCGGTTGCTTCTCCAGTCCTACAGCGGTTATGAACATTTAAAATCTTTCACAATGAAACACAACAAGCGGCTTCCCATGCGATATCTGACGTCCGCTCACCCTAATTTGATCTGGCGAGCAATGCTTGAAGGCAAACCTTATCCTGTACGATCCCTGATAGTTATGGCATCTAATCCTTTGCTTACCCAAGCCGACACCAATTTGGTTTACCGGGCTTTGAAAAGCTTGGACCTGTTAGTTGTTTTGGAATTATTTAAGACTCCAACCGCCATGCTGGCGGATTATATCCTGCCGGTAGCGGGAATCATGGAGCGCCCTTTGCTGGAAACCAACGCCGGGACGGCAAATATTGCCTATGGTGGAGACCAAGCGGTTGAACCTTATTATGAACGACGTCCCGATTACTATTTCTGGCGGCAAATAGGGATACGTTTAGGCCAAACAAAAGAATGGCCTTGGGAAACTTATAGCGAGGCTTTGCAAGCTTCCTTAAAGCCTGCCGGTATTTCCTGGGATGACTTTTGCCGTACAGGTTTATACATGGGACCCCGACAATATTTCAAGTATCAAGAAACAGATCCCCGGAGCGGACAAACAGTGGGATTTGCCACAGCCAGTGGCAAAATTGAATTATACAGTAATTTTTTGGAGCAAATAAATGCTGATGCCCTCCCTGTTCCCAAACCATTACCGGAAGAAAGCTCCGCTTATCCGCTAAAACTCATAACCGGAGCTCGTTTTCAGCCTTACTATGCTTCCAGTTACCGTCAATTGAAAGATTTTCGCCAAAAACACCCGCATCCCTGGGCCGAAATGAGTCCTGCCACTGCGGCCAAATACGGTCTAAAGGACGGAAGCCGAGTTTGGGTGGAGACCGAAAAAGGAAAAGCCGGCTTTGTTGTTCGGATCATTGAGATGCGCGATGATGTTATAAGTGTGGAATACGGCTGGTGGTACCCGGAACTGGAGGCTGCAGAACCCATTTTAGGCGGAATGTGGCTTTCCAATGCCAATATATTGACCTCCGCGGAATTTGAATCTTCCGATCCTCTAATTGGCACTTGGACTTATAACGGTATCAATTGCCGAATAGCAAAAGAAGATACAAACAATAAACATGAAGAAGATAATGTTGTCTGTTGCATAATGAGATAAGCGGATGCATTTTGAAAAGGAGAAAAATATTTAATACGATTTTTCTTTTGCACTGGAAAAAGTTGAAAAAATTCTGTAAAATAAGCATTAAAGAAATTATTAATTTATCTTGATATGGAATTATTTTATGCTTTATTTGTGGCACTGGTATTGCATATAATATAACTATGTGAAGCAAACAGTAATTAATAATTTCATTCTTTAAGATAATTAAATATGGCCTTAAGTTTCTCCGAGCCTTATATCCTAAAGTGTTAATACTATGGATGTAAGGTCTGGACTCAAAGGTCCACGGAGTAGTGGAAGAAATTCTATTACTTGCTGTTTTGCGAAGGAGATATGCCGAAAGGTAGAATAGCTCTAAGCTTATGTACTTATCCTGCATATCTGCGCAGGATATTTTTTTTCATCTGACTCTCAAGAATATTATTAGGATAAATTTAAAGGAGGATCCTCGTGAAAACAAATATATCCCTGGAAGAAGCACAAGCCATTTTGTTGGACAAGGCTATAAATATCGGACAAAACAATAACAATTTAACTGATACCCTGGGAAGGACCTTAAGTAAGGATATAATTGCTCAGGAAAATGTACCTCCCTTTCCCCGTTCACCATATGACGGTTATGCTTTTCGATCGGCTGATACAATGTCTGCCAGTGATGATAACCCTGTTATTCTGGATGTTATCGAAGAGGTGCCGGCAGGTTATACCGCCAAGAATTGTATTAACTCCGGGCAAGCAATAAAAATCCTTACCGGCGCTCCCATTCCGGAAGGTGCAGATGCCGTATGCAAATTTGAAGAAACTTCAATAAAAGATAATAAAGTTGCTCTCTATAAATATTACAAACCACAGGAAGGGATTGTACCTGCCGGTGAGGATATTGCCAAAGGTACTTTAATAGCCTCAAAAGGAACAGTGGTGACACCGCCGCTGATGGGGATGTTGGCAGCATTGGGGATATCTGTGGTACCGGTATTCAAAAGGCCGCTCATAGCCATAGGTTCAACCGGCGATGAACTATGCGATGTTTCTGAAACCCTGGCACCGGGTAAAATTCGCAACAGCAACAGTTATACCCTCCAAGGCTACATTCGTTCTATTGGCGCGGAACCAATAGTAATTGGCATGTGCCAGGATAGAATCGAAGATGTGGCTTCCCTTATTGAGCAGGGTTTGGAAAGGGCGGACCTTGTCCTTACAACCGGAGGGGTTTCAGTAGGAGATTATGATGTTGTCAGACATGCTGTTGATTATCTTCAAGCTGAAATTCTTTTCTGGAAGGTCGATATTAAACCCGGTTCTCCAATATTGGCGGCCGTCAAGAATGATAAATTGATTATCGGTTTATCGGGCAACCCGGCTGCAGCTATGGTTACTTTTCAACTCTTGGTCGTTCCTTTAATCAAAAAAATTATGGGGAGACAGGATTATCTCCATCCTCAAATTGATGTAATCCTAAAAGATGATTTCCCCAAAGCCAGCCCGCGCCGCAGATTCCTACGAGGTAAACTGGTTATGGAAAACGGTATCGCGTATATGGAAGTAACAGGGGGGCAGGGCAATGGCGTATTAAGCTCTTTGGAGGGATGCAACCTCCTGGCTGAGATCCCGGCCCAAAGCGGCCCAATACAAGCCGGAAAGAAACTGAAAGCTTATATAATTAATTAACTTATATAATCAATTAAATAAATCTAATAAAGCGAAAAAGCTTGTGGGCGTATGGAAAGTGAGGTTTAACAAGTGAAAAAAATTGCGGTACAGGATGCTGTAGGTATGAAATTATGTCACGATATAACCAAAATGGTACCGGGTGAATTTAAAGGCCCAGCATTTAAAAGGGGTCATGTTATTCGAGAAGAAGATGTTGAAGAATTATTACGACTCGGGAAAGAGCACATCTATGTCTGGGAAGAAAATGCCGGGGAAATTCACGAGGATGAAGCGGCAATTAGAATTGCAAAGGCTATAAAAGGTAATAACATTACTTTTTCCGAACCCCAGGAGGGAAAAACCGTCCTTAAAGCAACTACAAAAGGATTATTTAAACTGAAAAGCGCTTTATTGTATGAAATCAACTCCATAGAAGATGTTACCGTAACTTCTCTCCCCAATAATTTCAAGGTGGAAGAAGGTCAAACAGTTGCTTCCGGACGTATAGTTCCTTTAGTGACCAAAGAAAAGAATGTGGAAAAAGTTGAAGAGCTATGCAAAATACATGGCCAGGTGTTTCAAGTCAATCCTTATAAGAAATTAAAAGTTGGTGTGGTTATTACCGGCAATGAGGTCTTCAAAGGAAGAATAAAGGATAAATTCTGGCCGGTTATCAGAAAAAAATTGGAATACTTCGAAGCGGAAATGTTCAACCAAGAATATTGTCCGGACGAGGTAGAGGTTATTAAAGAAAAAATTTTGACCTTTATCCAAAAAGGCGCAGAAATGATCATTGTTACCGGGGGAATGTCGGTGGATCCCGATGACATTACACCGGGGGCGATCAAAAGTACGGGTGCCGATATAGTTACCTATGGAGTTCCGGTCCAGCCGGGTAATATGTTTATGCTGGCTTATCTGGGTAGTGTTCCGATCATGGGTGTACCCGGGGCCGCAGCATACTATAAAACCACGGTATTTGATGTAATTCTACCGAGATTATTCTCCGGAGAAAAGTTAAATAAAAACGACTTCATTCGCATGGGAGAAGGCGGTTTATGCAATAACTGTCAGCTGTGTCAATATCCGAATTGTTATTATTGCCGCTAATGGGGCAGTGAGGAGTGTAGGCTATGATCGATAGTTACGGAAGGGAAATAAACTATTTGCGCATATCAGTAACTGATTTGTGCAATCTCAAGTGTAGGTATTGCATGCCCAAAAAAGGGGTACCCAAAAAGGATCATAACGATATTTTAAGCTTGGAACAAATAGCTCGTATTGCCGAAGCCGCGGTAAAATTAGGAATAACAAAAATAAGACTGACCGGTGGAGAACCCTTGGTTCGCAGGGGTATTCTGGATTTGGTCCGGGATGTGGCAAGTTTAAAAGACCGGGGACTTAAAGAGCTGGGGCTCACTACTAACGGCATTTTGCTGAAGAAATATGCTTTGGAATTAAAAACAAGAGGTTTGGACAGGGTAAATATTAGTCTTGACACCATGGATGAGACAAAATACAAAGA
>JAAYII010000387.1 GCA_012523535.1 Peptococcaceae bacterium | reverse complement strand
GCCGTAAGCCGTGGCCTTTCGGGTTCCGACCATAGCCAGTCCTTCCAGTCCGGGCTCAAGCTCACCTTTAAAAAAAAGCAGTTGGGGTGCATCGGAGCATTCAGCCAATAGTTTGGGATAATGCTCTTCCTCGGGGATAACTGTAAATATACCTTCCTTTTCCCAACTTTTGTTTAGTTTGATCGGATCAATTTTCTCTTTGGCCTTAAAAAACTCCAATAGCCAGGAAATATGTTTTAATCCTGCCTTTTCCCATTGGCTATAAGATTCTATATCAGCTTCCCAAGCATTCTCAGCACTTCCGTAAAAAGCAAGCAGTTGACGCAAATGTCCGGAGCCGATTCCCGGTATACTTAAAATTGCAGCTCTAAGGCATTTTTCCAAAATAAGATCCATTGCTTTCACCCTAGATAATGTTCTTGACATTATGCTTATTTCCTGCTTGCTTGTTAAAAAATTCCATTTGGACTTATTGTTTCCCGGCTGCGGCCTCGATCTCCCGATAAGTTTTCTGCATAAGTAATGCATCCTCTTCCAAATTGGGGCTTTCACATATTATAGTTCCGTCTATGCCAAAACAATGCAAGGCTTTCAATAATTCCTGATATTTCAAATCAGCTTCCCTGAGTATTAGATGCTTTGTTTCACCCTTACCGGAATAAGAAATACCCGAAACATGAAAATGTGCGTTATGTATCCAATCATCCCCCAAATAATTTGCCGTTTGCTCCAATATTTCACAAAACTCGTCATAACTGTTATACAAACCGTTGGCACGAGCATGAAGATGACCGAAATCAATACAAGGCAAGACCCCGGGGATTTCCTTTGCAATCATTAACGTTTCTTCCAAATCGCCAAACTGTGTAGGTTTGCCTGTGGTCTCCGGCCTAAGGATTACTTTGTTATCCTCCTGATCTAATATTTCTCTGATTTCTGCTAGTTCTTTAATGACCTTAGCCAATACTGTTTCTCTTTTTTGCTCTGCATAAAAAGCAGGGTGAAAAACGATCCCGGACGCTCCCAAGAAATGGGCGATGCGCGCCGTTTGAAGAATTCTCAATTTGCTGGCCTCCACTTTCTCTGTCTCCTGAGAATTAAGATTAATATAATAGGGAGCATGACAAGTTAATCGGACATTCTCCCTTTGAGCTGTCTTTCCTACTTGGAGCGCCTTGTCTTCTTTCATTCTCACCCCATGAACGAATTCAACTTCCATGGCGCTAAGCCCCAATTCTTTGATTCTTACAATTCCCGCTTCAGTCGAATTTTCTTTGGCAGATAGTGGAACTCCGGCCGTACCAAAATATATAGGCAAAACATTTCCTCCTATCCATCAAAACACACTTTTTTAATACTCAGGATGCCGTCTGATGCCCTTAGTTTATCCATCAGTCTATCTTCAATATCGGTGCGTATATTAACTATAATCGCAAAATCATCTTCAGTCGCCGCTCTGACAATTTGCATTCCGGTTATGTTTATCCTGTTTTCTCCTAAAACAGTGCCAATTTTTCCCGCTATCCCAGGGATATCTTCATGAGAGACAAGTAGCAGCCATCCAGTGGGATCTATATCTACCCGGAAATTGTCTATCTCCACTATTCTTCCCTGAGTCTTACTAAATAGTGTACCTGCAACCTTATGTTCGCCTTTATCGGTTCCAACGGTAACCGTAATCAAATCTACAAAATTAACAGCTTCTTTGCTTTTTACTTCTTTGACTACAATTCCTTTTGCTTTGGCAACTTCAGGGGCATTTACCAGATTTATATCCTCGTTGAAAACTGAATTGAGCACCGCTTTAAGAACTCCCAAGGTAAGCATTTTTGTATCCGCCATGCTGATCCCGCCGTTATATTTGACTTCGATGTTCTTTATCCTTCCTTCTGTCAGATGGACAACCAGGATCCCCATCTTTTCCATAAGAAGCAAATAAGGTTTAATTTTTTCCATCATTTCTTTGGAAATCGGCGGAATATTTAGTGAAGTAGCAACGGGCTCCGATTTTAAGGCAGCTAACACCCCTTTAGCAACACTAATCGCCACTTCAGCCTCGGCTTCTTGGGTTTTAAAAGCAAGGCGGGGAGTACAAATAACATTGGGCATGGAGAGTAAAGTAGTGTAATGCTTGTCCAATTTATCCCAAGCATCAAGGGCGGACCCGGATACTATTCCCTCCTGTAAAGCCCAAATAAGAGCTTCATAATCCAAAATCTCGGCATGAGCACAATTAATCAATTTTACTCCCTTTTTCATTCTGGCAAAGGCTTCTTTGTTGAACATTTTTCTGGTGTCAACCGTGGCCGGAAGATGCAAAGTAATATAATCTGCTTTAGATAAAAGCTCAGCCAAGCTCACTAGGCTAACTCCCAACTCTTTGGCCTTGCTTTCACTAACAAAGGGATCATAGGCTAACACCTGCATTTTAAAAGCCAATGCTCTTTGAGCCACACCTGCGCCAATTCTCCCTAAGCCAACGATTCCCAATACCTTGTCTTTAATCTCCGAACCAATAAACTTATAACGGTCCCAATTCCCCTCTTTTAAAGATAAATATGCCTGTGGAATATTACGACTTAGAGCCAACATCATACCCAAGGTATACTCGATGGCAGAGGCACTGCTACCCTGAGGTGCATTTAATACTATAATTCCTTTTTGGGTGGCGGCTTGAATATCAATATGATCAACTTCAAGGCCGGCTCGACCGATAACTTTAAGGTTTACGCCGGCTTCTATGACATCCTTGCTTATCACAACATCCCCTCTGACAATCAGGGCATCATACTGCGCTATAATATTTATCAATTCCTCTTGGGTAAGAGATTGATATGTATCGACAAGGTGTTCCGCTTTCAGCAAATTGATACCTGCTTGATCTATTTTACCATCTACAAGGATCTTCATCTTTTATTAACCCGGCCTCCTTATGGATTAAATGCTAAGAAACCCCTTATCCCTTCAGGACAAGAGGCTTTCATTTTTCAAGTTACTCCTGACGGTAATTATACTATTACTCTCCTGCTTCCCCGGTAAGTCTTATTCCAGTAGGGCTGGTCAAGGGACTGGATTTCAACACAATTTTTAGTTGCTGAGATGAATTGTCCGTCTCCCAAGTATATACCGACATGGCTGGCACCTGCACCATTTGTATTAAAGAACACTAAATCTCCCGGTTCTAACTTGGAGCGCGGAATACCCACCCCCACCCTGAACTGCTCATATGAAGTCCGAGGCAGCTTCAGCCCCGATTCTCCATAGACCAGTTGCACGAGCCCGGAACAATCCACTCCTGCTCTGGACTGACCTCCCCACTTGTATTTTATACCTTCCCAGGTTAAAACAGAAGATACTATTTCATTTCTCAACTTCATCTTTTCTATTTTATCATCAATCATGGAAAGCGTACATACATTGGCCGGTGGCAATACCTCGGTACCGCTTCTCTGTTCCATTATTTTTAAGTTAACAGTATTTTCCTGAGTTAATTCGGTAATAGAGCTGGTTACCGGCACCACTTCAGCGAATTCGGCTGTCCTTTGAGTTTCTCCTCCGATATTAACGGGAATTATGGTGGCACCTGTCAAGAGAATCGCGGTCAAGCCAATCACTTGTTTGGGAACCATAGTACGTTGCCTAGATTCCCCAATTGTAAGAGATGCCTGCATCAATGAGATCTCCTTTCCAGATTTATCACCTTATTATTCTTTATGCTCGGCCTAAATGGATTATACTTGTTGATTATTCCCACTATAATCTGTAATTTTAACTTTTTTCTGTTTTTTATATTTTATTCCATATATCCTTTTTATGGTAATTTTCCAACAAGTTCGAAAATAAATTATTTTTTCAATGTATTTACCGCGTAAAAAAGCAAAAACTAATAGAGCAAAAAAATAACGAGGTGATAAAAGAATGGGCAAAAACTCTGTATTGGATCAGCTGAAATATGAAGTATCCAAAGAGTTAGGTTATATTAACAGCGGTCCCCAAGATTATGCTAATTTTCTTAATAATGCCAAGTTTGAAGTAGCTCAGGAACTCGGTATTCCTTTAAAGGCTGGATATAACGGTGACTTAATTTCAAGAGATGCCGGCAGGATCGGCGGCCGCATTGGTGGGAAAATAGGCGGCAATATGGTCAGAAAAATGATAGAATATGCTGAAAACCAAATGAAAAATTCCGGCAGCCTATTATAAATCAATTCAAGTAGAGGACGCCAGTCCTCTACTTTTTACTTAGTCCAGTTTTATTAAAGTCAGGATATGTTGTATAATTCTATAAAACATCTTTATCTTTATCTTGTCATCCAAAGCTATTAACTTTATTCAATTTTAAAAAAAGCATATAATAATGATAAAAAGATCACTTAATGGTGATAAGACTATGGGTTTTTTTAAAACTATCAAAGAAGATATAAGAACTGTTTTTGAACGTGATCCTGCAGCCAAGAGCACTTTGGAAGTCCTCTTGTGCTACCCCGGCCTGCATTGTATTATTATGCACCGCGTAGCCCACTTTCTATACCGGAAAAAACGTTATGTTTTGGCCAGGTTTATTTCTCATATTAATAGATTCTTAACCGGGATAGAAATTCACCCCGGAGCGGTAATTGGTCGCCGGGTATTTATCGACCACGGCCATGGTACGGTTATTGGTGAAACTGCTGAAATTGGCGATGATGTTACCATTTATCAGGGAGTAACCCTAGGCGGCACAGGCAAAGAAAAAGGAAAAAGGCATCCTACTATCGGTAACAACGTGGTGATCAGTACCGATGCCCAAGTACTCGGGGCTATAGTCATCGGTGATAATTCCAAAATCGGTGCAGGTTCGGTAGTGCTGCAGGATGTCCCGCCGAATTGCACGGTAGTCGGTATTCCCGGCAGAGTCAAAGTACGCCGCGATCCCACTACCGGCATTGACCTGGAGCACAATAAACTATCCGACCCAATGGCTGATATTATTAATGATCTTAACGCTAGGATAAGCAAACTGGAAGAAGAAATAGAAAAATTAAAAGGGAATAATAAATAAGTTAAATTTATTTTAGTCTATTTAAATTAACTCATTTTCTCCATGTTCTCAGGTCATATAATGTAAATCTGCTACCCATTTGGTTGACATTTAAATTTCTTCATAGCAACTTAAAAATATTTTTGAACTTGGCTCAAACATAGAAAGCCGGTTCTTTTTTTATATTAAGCGCAATGCATTAAGTAACAAGCTCCTACAAACAATAAACCGTAGTTTTCTTTTTAAGGAGGACAAAAAAATGCATACTATGTGGAAAGGATCAATCAGCTTTGGCTTAGTAAATATACCCATAAAAATGTTCGCTGCCACAGAGGAAAAAGATATCCGATTCCGCTACCTCCATAAAGAATGCCATACTCCCCTACAATATAAAAAAACATGCCCCACCTGTAATAAAGAAATCAGCGAGGCGGAAATTGTCCGTGGATATGAGTATGAACTCGGTCATTTTATAATCATCGACGAAAAAGATTTTGCCGCAGCGAAATCCGAAATTGATGACCAAACCATTTCTATTCTTGATTTTGTGAACCTCTCGGAAATTGATCCCATTTATTTTGATAAAACTTATTATCTTGCTCCCCAAGATACAGGCGGCAGAGCTTATAACCTTTTAAGACAAGCCATGAATGATACCGGAAAAATTGCCATAGCAAAAGTTACTATCCGTACCAAGCAGACCCTGGCTGTTTTGAGAGTGTATAAGAATGTCCTGGTTTTAGAAACCCTTTTCTATCCTGACGAAGTCCGGCCTATCAGTCAAATACCGGGGCTGCCCGAAGAAACAAAAATTAATGAAAAAGAGCTCGAGATCGCGACCAAACTTATAGACAATCTCTCGGCACCTTTTGAACCTCAAAAATATAAAGATGACTATCGAGAAGCTTTGCAAGATATTATCAATAAAAAAAAAGCCGGACAAGAAGTAAAAGTCGCCCCGAACATACCACCAAAAAATGTTATCGATCTAATGGAAGCTCTGCAAGCCAGCCTGAAAGTAACAAAGAAAAACAAAGCAGGAAAAACGAAGAACAAAGACGGAGAAAAAACCAAACAACCTTCAATTGTATAGTTTTTAGAGGCTTGTATTTTTTTTGTATTTAATGGCATTGAAGTTAAACAATTTTTTTGAATTTTTTATAAGGAATTAATAATTTTAAAATATTTTTTAAACCAGGCCCATAAATTTGGAATAAGGGCTTCTAATCAAGATAAAAAATTAAGGCTAAGCAAAGCGAGAGGAATGAATTTTGGTGAAACTAAGAAAAAAAATTATATTTCTCTTGGTTTCAGTCCTTTTAGCTGCCGTCTTAAGCCTCTATGGGCAGGCAAAATACAATTTGGCCGTAAATGCCGCCGTCAAATCAGATGATCCGATATATCAAACCACCTTGAAAAGGGATATTTTATGCTTAATGATGGCTTACCCGGGTTATATTCAGGACTTGGAAGTTGACTCCGTGGGAAAAACATATGTTGTATTAAAATCGGGCAAAAAAATTATTTATG
>JAAYII010000386.1 GCA_012523535.1 Peptococcaceae bacterium | reverse complement strand
ATGTATAAGTGCTGGCCTGAACTGTAGATAAAAACAACCAGCAGCATGATAAAAATATTGTTTGGGATTATCCCTAACAAAAACATCCCCACAGCGGCAGCTATATTGGCAATGGCCGCAATTCTGATATCGCCCAAAACAAATAAAAGACCGGTAAATATAAAGACCAAAAGTCCCGGTAATTCCCGCGGCAATTCCAATAAGGTTCTCTGGGTAACGATAAAACCAAACTGATCTTTGAGGAAATTATTAAAAGTTGCACTATCTACGCTCTGCCCCACTCCTACCAGGACAGCAACGAACAGAAAAAAAATAAAATCACGTTCAGCGGTTTTTGCTTTCCCCAATTTTTCCTTCACTCAGCACAACACTTCCTTCCTGAATTTACCGTTCCTAATAAAGATAAGCTTTTCTTCATGGAAGGTCAATGCTTTTGTTATGCCGGTTTTGATTAAAGAAAACACTAGTCATAATAACCCAAAAGATCCCTGACCACTTCCCCGGCTATGAGCAAACCGGCCACCGGAGGCACAAAGGAAACGCTCCCGGGGAACTGCCGCTTTTGGGGAAAGTCACTATTAAAATCACTATTAACGGCGTCGGAACAACTTGACTCCGCTTGGCGGGGTTTGAGCGGGGGTTGGGGCGAGAAGAGAACCTTAAACCCCTGGGTGATTCCCTCTTCTCTTAGAAGTTTGCGCACCGCTTTAGCCAGCGGATCGCCTGTGGTCTTGGAGATATCAGCGATTCGGAAAGATGAAGCATCAAGGCGGTTGCCGGCTCCCATACAGGAAATAAAAGGAATGTTTCTTCGATAACATTCAACGGCCAGGCTCACCTTGCTTTTAACCGTATCGATGGCATCAATAACATAATCCGGTTTGTCTTGCAGGAAGAACTCCGCTTGTTCCTGGGTATAAAAAGTCGTATAGGTCTCAACCTGTGCTTCCGGATTAATATCCTTAATTCTCTCGGCCATAACTTCAACTTTATACCTGCCCAGAGTTGAATGCAAAGCATGAATTTGGCGGTTAAGATTGGACAAACAAATTTTATCGTAATCCACCAGTTTAAAGCTGCCGATACCTATGCGGGCTAAAGCTTCAGTGGTAAAAGAGCCGACGCCGCCCAACCCGAAGATCAATACTTTACTTTTATTAAGTTTTTCCAGCCCCTCCGGGCCAATCAACATCTCCGTACGGGAAAACTGTTCCATCTTTGTCTCCTTTTTATCTTTTTGTAGATTTTATTTTTCGCCCATTAGCAAGGTCAAACAAGGAGCCTTTAATTTGGGGAAATGCCTTGATATCTTAGAATTTGTTTGTTATTTTAGCACGAATTTTTTCTTTGAGCAAAAATTAACCAATCATGCCATAATGTTGCAGGATAAATGGCTTGGAACTAGAATTTGTAAATTATTCATACCTTACTGGCTGTGCCAGTGGTTATTTTCCTAAAGCCAACGGCAATTTTTAATTGAGAAAGGGGAAAGAACAATGGAAAAGAATCCGGTAGAAGTAATGATCGCCGAAGCTCCAGAAGCATTTAAGGCCTATGATCAATTGAACAATGCGGTTTTCTCCGGAAAAGGATTGGATGACAAAACCAAGCAATTGATTTATATTGCCATGAGAGCGGCAGAGGGAGATATCGGCGCCGTTAAGATGCATACACCGATGGCCAAAGCTGCTGGCGCCACCCGGGATGAAGTTAAAGACGCCATTTTAATGACCTTACTGGTTTGCGGGATGAAAGGCGTGGTTACTTGCTTGCCCGCAGCCCTTGAAGCCTATGACCAGGCTAAATAAGCAGGCATCTTCATAATATTCTCCTATGCTTTTCTGCAAACTAAATAACCGATAAACCAAAAAAACTATAATTATAATTAAAATTTAAGGACAGTTCGTGATGGCAACGATACTGTCCTTTTATCTATCTTTACAATCTTTTATCTGTCTTTACAATCTTTTATCTATTTTAGCAACATTAAGGAAAACCCTTTTGCATTTACCGGACATTGATTCTATAGATTAATTCTTATCAGATCCAAGGCTTGAAGCACACAATAAATCTTTCTGCGGCGCTCATCTCCCACCGGCTTGATTTCCAGACATTGGAGTTCCTTTTGCCGATTTCTTGAGACTAAGGCTATATAAGCGCATTTGTTCCGCTTATCCCCGGAGCTGTCCGCTACCCTTGGGCCGGTTTCCCCAAAGGCAGTATCCCCTGAAACAGGCTCCCCTAAGATAGGTTCTCCCAAGATAGAAAGGCCCAAATCGGAACCGGAGTTGTTCATTATATCCCGAGCCGCTTGAACAGCCCCTTCCCTATCCGGCAAACCGTTTGTAAAGGTAATCAAACCCTGCTTAAACACCTTCGTGCTTCCGGGTATTTGACATAAAGCATTGGCCAGCAACCCCCCGGTAAAAGATTCAACTACGGATACTGTCATCTTGGCTTCCAGCAAATGCTTTACGGCCACCTCCGCCAAACTGGCGCTGCCGGTGGAATATATCCTGTCCCCCAGCCTTTTCCTTATTTCTTTTTCCATTTCGGCATTCAAGTCTTGGCTATTGTCTTTACTGCCTTTGGTTGTCAACCTGACCGTAACCTGGCCCTCATTGGCATAAGTAGCTATGGTGGTATCTTTTTGCTTCTCAATCAAATCCAGCAGCATGTTTTCGACGGCCGATTCCCCGATACCGAAAATATTGAGGTAAGTGGACACTATTTTATAAGGTGATTTTTCCTCCAGATAAGGAATTACATTTTGTTCGAACATCGGCTTCATCTCGGAAGGGGGACCGGGCAGCATAATTAATATCTTGTCCCCAGCTTCTATAATACATCCCGGAGCGGTACCATGGTTGTTCTTCATAACTATGGCCCCTTCCGGGATATAAGCCTGTTTCCTGTTATTGTCCGTCATGGTCCAGCCGGCTCTTTGAAACATGGAGGTTATGTATTGAAGGGTTTCAGCATGCAGCGTAAGTTTCCGTCCCACGACTTCAGCCACCGTTTCTTTGGTTAAGTCGTCCTGGGTCGGTCCCAGCCCGCCGGTCATTATGACCAGATCGGATCTCTGCAGGGCAATTTTCAAACACTCCTTCAGCCTGGCCGCATTATCGCCGACCACACTATGGTAATAAACATTGACTCCGATATCCTGCAACCTTCTGGAAATATACTGGGCATTGCTGTTAACGATTTGTCCCATTAGAAGTTCCGTGCCTACGGCCAAAATTTCTGCATTCATAGGAAACCTCCCAATATTTTAAAATAACAAACATCATCTAATTAAAGGTCAACCATCACCAAGGATAAGTCGATTCCACTTAATAAACAAATAGGGCAAGAATAATCTTAAAAATATAGCAAGGATAATCCGAGCTCAAAATATCTAAAGACAAATTGATTTTATCCCATAACGTTTGTTTTTATAATATTTGTTTTTACTCCCGCTTGCAGCCAGGAGTTGTAAACATCCTCGGCGAAAAGGTCCGGATATTTTCTTTACCCAACAGGTAAACCAGCGCCAGGCCGTCATCAACGTCACAATCCCTGACACCCATGGTATTTGCATTTACTTATCTCATTCTTCAAACAGCGGGGTTGACAAATATTTTTCGCCGCCGTCCGGGAAAATAACCACAATTTTCTTCCCTTGGTTTTCAGGCCTCTGGGCCACCTTAGCCGCAGCCCAAGCAGCCGCCCCTGAAGATATCCCCACCAGCAAGCCTTCAGTCTTGGCCAAACGCCGGCAAGCGGCAAAGGCTTCCTCGGTTTGAACGGGAATCACTTCATCAATAAGTCCCCGGTTTTAGACTTTGGGTACAAAACCGGCTCCCAATCCTTCCAGCCTGTGAGGGCCCGGTTTTCCCCCGGATAAGACAGCAGAATCCGCAGGCTCAACGGCCACAACTTTGATGGCCGGGTGTTTGGCTTTCAATACTTCGCCCACCCCGGTCAAGGTCCCGCCGCTGCCTACCCCGGCCAGGAAAATATCCACCTGGCCGTCGGTATCCTGCCAGATTTCCTGGGCCGTGGTT
>JAAYII010000385.1 GCA_012523535.1 Peptococcaceae bacterium | reverse complement strand
GGACTGTTAGGAGCTTAGACTCCGGTCAAATTACAGAATTGGGAAGTGAAGGCAACATGCTTGAAGATAAAGAAGGAACCGTTTATGAGGAACTGGATGTTATAACTATCAAGCGGGAAAAGGACCGCATAGAATTGCAAGAAGGACAAAAAAAAGTTGTTATGGAAGTATCACTAAAAATAATAGTTAACGGAATGGAACTCGTTTCCTTGCTCTGTTTGAATGAGAATCAAGAGGAACTGGCTCTTGGTTTTCTCTATAATGAGGGGGTTGTCAATTCCCCATCCGATATTAAAAGCATTGAATATAATGACAGAATGCAAGCGGTTATTATAGAACAGAAGGAAGGAATAACGATTGACAGGCAGGAAAGTCTAAGAAGCATTACTTCCGGTTGCGGCAGGTGCTACACTTATATAAATCCGCTTAAGCTGGGGTATTATTCTCCCAGTACCTCCACTTCCACCTATTCCGCTTCCCAAATCCTGTCAATCATGAATGACTTTATCGAACAATCCGAAATCTACAAGGCCATTGGGGGAGTCCACAGTGTGTTGTTTTATGCTGGGGATTTTAAATTGGTGGCCTATGACATTGGACGCCATAATTGCTTTGATAAAATAACCGGCATGCTTATGAAACTCAATAAAATAGGGCTTGGAGCCAACGGTATTATATTTATCAGCGGAAGAATAACTTCAGAGATGATGACAAAATTAATGAGGCTGAAAACACCGCTGGTAGTTTCCAAGTCAACTCCTTCCACAGCCGCAGTCAGATTGGCCCGGCAGTACAATATTACGATTTTAGGCTATGTTCTGGGCCAGAAAGGAATAATTTACTCTTGCCCGGAGAGGATAACAGTTTAACTGCATTGACACAAATATTCAGCGGTGTGATAATATGTGAAGTTAATACTTTTTAGATATTTCTGAAAAAGGAGGCAAGGTATACTGCTTTAGCATTATACCGTAGGGATTATGGTTGAAAAGCAAGCAAGCAGGATATTGGGAAGACATGTTGTGCAGAGCCCGCCGGAGGTTTCTTTTTGTGCCGGATGCCGTGCCTGTGAAATCGTATGTTCGCTTCTTCATGACGGGGTCGTAGGCCCCTATTATAAAAGGATATTTGTGGATAAAGGGACAAGATCGATGGTCTCCACCGTCTATAGTTGCCAGCATTGTGCCGACCATCCCTGTTATCTCGCTTGTCCCCGTAAAGATCAGGCCATGTGCCTGGACGAAAACGGTATTGTTTATATCCAGGAGGAGTATTGTAATGGTTGCAAGCGATGTGTAAAAGCTTGCGTTTTTGATCCTCCGCGCATCAATTATGTCCAGAGCAAAGATAAAAGCAAAAGAAAAGCCAAGAAATGCGATCTTTGCCGAAATCGACCTGAAGGTCCCGCCTGTATAGAATTTTGCCAGGTGTCTTGCCTGAGCTTGAGCGATCAAGGGTAAGTCTCTTCGGTTCAAGTTCCGTAGTTAGCGGCTAAATAGTTGGTATAAATATGGCCATAAGCCGAAGGAAAAAAGGGCGGCGGAAGAGGAGGTATTCAGATGACCCAATTATATGGATATGTAGGGAAAATTGCCCGCATCAATTTAACTGACCAAACGGTTTCCATTATTCCTACGACAAAATATGTTCCTAAATATATAGGCGGACGCAGTATAGCCAATAGAATATTCTGGGAGGAAGTCGGTCCCGGAGTTAAAGCTTTTGACCCTGAAAACAAAATAATCTATATGACCGGACCGACGACGGGCACCGGGATTCCGACCGGAGGAAGAACGGTTTTTACCTGTATTTCACCCAACAGCTATCCCGAGCAGTACGCTTGGAGCGGAATTGGCGGTGATTTTGGCGCGGAAGTTAAATTTGCCGGTTTTGACGGTTTTATTATTGAAGGAAAAGCCGCGGAACCGACTTATCTTTTTATTGAGGACGGGGAAATAAAGTTTCTTTCCGCCCGCAATCTATGGGGCAAGCTTGTCCATGCCACCCAAAGCAAACTGGAAGAAATTCACGGCAAAGATGTTAAGAGCGTAGTTATCGGCCCGGCGGGAGAAAACTTGGTACGTAATGCCAGCGTTACTACCAGCAACGACAACGTGGCCGCCAAAGCCGGGCTTGGTGCGGTTTTTGGCTCCAAGAATTTGAAAGCGATTACCGTCCGCGGTACAGGCGTTGTTGTTCCGGCCAATATTCCCAAAGTATTGGAACTTCGCAAAAAGATGTCCGATCCTTCTATGGCTCCCAGACCGGTTGTCCATGAGACCCACCACGGCATTCCCGGTATTGAAAAGCCTGTTCCCGGCGGCTGGAAACGAGCTCAAGTAGCCTGCAGTTACGGTTGCAACCAACATTGTATGTGTCTTATGTTGGATATGAAATCGGCGTTCGGGGAAGAGAGAGTCAACCATGTAGAAAAATGCGTAAGTATTGTCGCTTTTGGTTTCGAGGAGGATGTCCCCTACGGTGGACCGGGCGGACCTGGCGGTATTTTCCAAACTGAGCAAAACCATTACCCGGCCTGCAAGCTGCTGAGCCGCGAGGTGGACCCGCCGGACCCGAGCGATCCTTACCTTGAACTGGAAATCACTCCCGGGCCGGGGGATATTCTTAATTTCTGGAAGCATGATTTTGATAAAGGCAGCGTAATTAATGACCTTTGCAATGAGTATGGCCTAGATAAATGGGATGTCCTTATCTGGCTGTTGCCTTGGTTGGCCATGGGCAAGAAAGAAGGGGTTTTTGACGATATCGACTTCGGAATGGAAATCGATGTTGAGTCCGAAGAGTTTGTGAAATACCTATTGGATATGATTGTCTATCGCAAGGGATATTACGGCAACCTATTGGCGGAAGGAATGGCCAGGGCGATCAGGACATTGGGCAAGGAGAAATTCGGCGATACCATTTACCATGGACGCTATTCCCGGCAAATCAACAAGCGCTTGGACTTGCCCATTAGCCTGGAGTCGGCCTGGGGTCATTGCGTGCACTGGCAAGGAAGGGGTTTTGAAGCCTCTATAGCCAAACCGGCCTGGGTGGCCACCAACCTGCATCAGATGACCTCCACCCGTGATACCCAGACCGTACAGCATCATCATGATACATTTGAACATTATCTGGAATTGAAAGATGATCCCTGTCGCAGTCCGCTCACGGCCCAGGCCGTGATAATGGGTGAAAATAAGGCGGAACTCAAAGATTCCCTTACCAGTTGCGATTGGCAGAGCCCCAACCTGTTCTGGACGGATATGGAAGCGCAAATGTTTGAAGCGGCAACCGGTATCCCGATGACGGAGGAAGAATTGAACAATGCCGCCGAACGCTCTCGCCTTCTGTTCAGGGCCATTATTATCCGCAACCACGGCCGTACCAGGGAGATGGAAGTCAATGCAATTTTCGCGATTATGCAGTACCCCGATCCTTGGGGTGAGACCGTAACTTGGGAAGAGTGGAACGATCTAGTCGACTTGTATTATGAACAGCGGGGCTGGGATAAGAAAACCGGTTGGCCCACAAGAGAAACCTATGAAAAATACGGCTTGAAAGATGTGGCCGATGAGCTGGAAGCCATCGGCAAGCTGCCGTCAAGTAAGTGAAATGTTTAATCTATACAAACATATCTAATCCACAAAATCCAAGAAAGATGATTGGGCATCCGCAACACTTTGCCGGATGCCCTTATTTTTTGGAACTTTATAGTAGCCTTGTCCAGATTATGGAGGCAGCCCGTTTACGCAGCTATGAACAAAAGTCATAACTAACACGCCAAAACCTCTGGGCATTCTGCATGTTAACCATTGGCGTGTCTTAACGCTATGACTTTTTGTTCACTTAACGCTGCTGTCACTTAAAGGCTGCCTCCATAGTCCGGACAAGGCTACAAATATATTTACAAAATTATCCAAAAGTGGGTGACCGACATATCATAATACTGTTAGGAGGTGAGTTAAATAAAATGAGTTGTCACTGCGTAAGACCCATTGTATGTCCTCCGCAGTATGTGGTTCGCGACTACTTTGTTCCCCGGCTGGTTCCGGTAATCCATCCCGTGGTAACAGTCAACAGAGAAAACATTGTCAACGTTCCTCAACATTTTATTCAACAATATACCACTACGGAAGTAGTGGCAGCCCCTCAGATCGGTTTCGTCGGTACACCAGGCTTTTTTGGAGGGCGGTTGTTTTAATTATCTTATCTCATAACCCTATCTAGCCCCAATAATGAACCCCTTGTACACAATTTTGAGAGTACAAGGGGTTTATTGTTGGAACATTGAGGTTGGGAAGATGCCAATATTTCCATAATAGTCCATAATCCTCCATTATTTACGGATAGTTCTTCAATAAAATCGCTGTTGGAGACAACCAATTGCGACAGAATTTGTTAGGCGGGCAAGGTATAATCTGTAAATAGGAAATCTCAGGCTGAAAGGATTTAAGCATGATTTACCTGGATATAACCTTGCTGCTTAACGGCTGCATGGATGCTTTTATTCTAATTTATACAGCCTATTTACTGCGGAAAAAAGCAAAGATCTTTAACCTTTTATGCGCCGTAGCTTTAGGAGAGATTCCGGTTATACTTGTTGTTTTCGGTTATTCGGGATTGGCGGTTATATCCAAGGTTCTTGTTCCCGTGGCCATGGTTCGTATAGGTTTAAGCACAAAAGGTTTCAGGAACCTGGTCAAGGGTCTCCTATATTTCAGCCTGTTGTCGGCGGTGGGCGGAGGGATTTATTTTGCTTTAGCCGGTTGGATCGGTTTAGGTCCAGGAATTAGAGAGCCGCTGACTATAACCGGCTTATGGGTATTTCCGCTAATAGCGATCTTCTTGGTGGGAGGGCACAGAATTTGGGAAAGGATACAGAAAAGCAAGCTTATCTTGGACAATATACTCTATGATGTGGAACTGTTTTTTGAAGAAGGCAAAAGCCTAAAAATTAAGGCTTTGCTCGATACCGGCAATGAATTGCGGGACCCCTTGACAGGCACACCGGTATTGATTGTGGAAGAAAAGGCCGCTCTCCAGTTCTTACCGGAGAAAATATGCAGATTTCTGCAAATGCCCTGGCGAGAAAGCTCCAATCCCTGGTCTTATATCTGGAATGACGAGGATTATGGCCTAACAAAAATGGTTTTTATTTCAGCCCAAGGGATAAATGGCCAGAGTTGGTTACCGGGTATAAGGCTTGGCAAGGTCAAAATCATTCAGGGAGAAAAGGAGTGGGAACAGCCGGTTACCGTTGCCCTGGTTTCGCAGGCTCTTAGCGCAGACAATCAATTTCAGGCCCTGCTTCATCCCGAGCATATCCATAAAACTGCCTGCAAGGAGGAGATAGCATAATGGAGGAGTTAAAAAGAGTGGCTGCATTCGGTAAGAAATTATTCCTCTGCTTGGTTTGGAAACTGCAAAAAATTCGCCACGTATTTTATGTGGGCAGTAGTGAATCTCTGCCTCCTCCCTTGAGCCTTGATGAAGAGGAAGATCTGATTTGCCGGCTGGAAAAGGGGGACCTTTCGGTCAAAGACACTCTTATTGAACGCAACTTAAGACTGGTGGTTTACATTTCCCGTAAGTTTGAAAATACAGGCATTGGAATTGAAGATCTTGTTTCCATAGGTACCATTGGACTTATCAAAGCAGTGAACACCTTCGATCCGGCCAAAAGAATCAAGCTGGCTACATACGCTTCCCGTTGTATTGAAAATGAAATTTTAATGTATTTAAGGAGGAACAATAAAATCAGATCTGAAGTCTCCTTTGACGAACCGTTAAATATTGACTGGGATGGCAATGAATTGTTGCTTTCCGACGTATTGGGGACCGATAATGACATTATTTCCAGGCCGATTGAGGAAGAAGTTGACCGGCACCTTCTGTCCCAAGCCATGGCCAGTTTAACGGACAGGGAAAAGCTTATTATGGAAATGAGATTTGGCATGGGGGGAACTGAAGAAAAAACCCAAAAAGAGGTCGCCGATCGTTTGGGAATATCCCAATCATACATTTCCAGGCTGGAAAAGAGAATTATCAGGCGTTTGCGCAAAGAATTCGTGCGTCTGGAGTAAATTTCGGGAATAACTTAATTGCAGTAGGGGAATACTCTCCACAGAATTACCACACGGAGGGTACCTACTAATGGTTTTAAACAAAGTTGAAATTTGCGGAGTCAATACTTCCAAATTGCCCGTCTTAAGTGGTTCCAAAATGAAAGAATTGTTTATCAGGCTTCAAAACGGAGAGAAGTCAGTACGCGAACAGCTCGTTAAAGGAAACCTGAGGTTGGTTTTGAGTGTTATCCAACGCTTTAGCAACAGGGGTGAGCATGTTGACGATTTGTTCCAGGTAGGATGCATAGGATTGATGAAGGCCATAGATAATTTTGATCTCTATCAAAATGTCAAATTTTCAACTTATGCCGTGCCGATGATTATCGGGGAGATAAGGCGCTATTTAAGGGACAATAATCCTATTAGGGTAAGCAGGTCGTTACGGGATATTGCTTATAAAGCTTTGCAAATAAGGGATAAACTGGCCTCCGAGTGTTCAAGGGAGCCGACCATAGATGAAATAGCCTCCAAGTTGGATATATCCCAAGAAGAAGTTATTTTTGCCCTGGACGCCATTCAAGAACCAGTATCTTTGTTTGAACCTATCTATCATGACGGTGGTGACCCGATTTATGTTATGGATCAAATCGGGGATGATAAGCAATCGGACCGAGTTTGGCTGGAATCCATAGCTATTAATGAAGGAATAGGAAAACTGGGAGAGAGAGAGAAGAAAATTATTAATTTGCGTTTCTTCCAGGGCAAGACTCAGATGGAAGTGGCGGAAGAAATAGGAATTTCTCAAGCCCAAGTGTCCCGTCTGGAAAAAGCGGCCCTTAAACATATGCGCAAACACGTCTAGCAAGATGGTATGAATCAACATCCTCCTCATAGAATAGTATTTGAGGGGGGCGTCGAGATGAAAGTCTCCGAATTAAGGGTGCTGGATGTCATCAATATTGAAGACGGCAGACGACTGGGCCCGGTCATCGATTTGGATTTGGATTTGGAAAAAGGTGTGGTCAAAGGAATTGTAATTATGGCTTCCACCCGGAGCAGAGGTTTCTTTGGCGGCGGGCGGATGGAGGATAAATATATTCACTGGGATAAAATAATTAAAATTGATATAGATACAATCTTGATTGACGGCAGGGATATTGTGAGTATCTCTTACTGATTTACTCGGTTCTGTTTAATAATTTTACCGGTTTTCTCGATAAATATAATAAAATAAAGCTTATACGACAAAAATAAAACTACTACTTCGAAGCTATCGCATCACATCGGGTCTATTACATCAAGATTAAAAGAGATAAATAATGATGATTATCGAAGCAGACCAAATATCCTTTATGCTTAAACCATTAATTATTATTTTTCTCGCTGGGAAAATGCAATTAATAACTTGTTAAAAGAGGCAAATAATGGGGTGGCAGATATACCGAGGAAAAAAAATTGATTATCTTACCATTCCGGAGTGGCTGGACTTAGGGGTAAAAGTGGCGTTTTCCACCCGAAGCGGTGGAGTAAGCAAAAGCCCTTATTCTTCTTTGAATTTAGCTTTGCATGTAGCCGACAATCCGGAAGATGTGCTGCAGAACAGGAAGATTTTTCTTGAGGAACTGGGATGTTTGCTTTCTGATTGTATTGCCGTAAGTCAGGTTCATGGCAACAAGGTTATCGAGGTTGACGAGCGGAAGAAAGGAATAGGGATGACGGAAGTCGGCCCTGATCTTCCGCAGTGTGACGGCATGGTCACCGGATTGAACATTGGCTTGTTAGGCTTCTATGCCGATTGTGTGCCTTTATATTTTTGCGATCCCCAGGCCGGGATAGTAGGCTTGGCCCATGCAGGCTGGAAAGGAACCGCCCATAATATTGTTCGGGAAATTTTACATAAAATACAAAGCCTGGGTGGGTCCATACAAAATTGCCTGGTTGCCATTGGCCCTTGTATCGGACCTTGTTGCTATGAAGTGGGAGAAGAGGTGGCCACCTTGTTTGCCGATGATGCCGCCGGCACTTCTCTGATGGCTGAAACCGGCTTCGAGCGGTATTCCTTGGACTTGGCGGGAATCAATATACTCCGGCTTATCCGGGAAGGAATACGTCCGGAAAATATTGAAACGGCACCATTTTGCACAGCCTGCCGCAAAGATCTCTTTTTCTCCTATCGTCGGGAAGGGCTGACAGGCAGAACGGGAGCATTTATCCAAAAAAAGTGATGTGAGGGTTTTCCTTGACGCTCGCCTTGAACTTTGGGGATTGGCATTTGGGGGCTAATGGGGATGAGCAGGAAAAGAATCAAAGCTTTGCTGCTTATTGGACTTGCAGCCGCGGCCATCCTGGTAGTAGGCAGGATTAATTCCCTCCTGTTTGGTGATGGTTTGCTGCTTATAACGGTAAGGGAAGGATGGATCAAATATGAAACGGCGGTTAAAGCGGTTTTTGCCAATAGAGAGATAGTTTTAACCGCACCGATTGAGGGGGAATTAAAGCCGATCCAGGAGCAGGAAGGGTATAGATTCCGAAAGGGCGAGGTTATAGCCACTTTATTTCCAACGGGAGTGGATATCAGCAGGTCGGTAAAGGAGACCGCTGTCCAGGCTCCTATTTCCGGTTTGTTTTATCGCAGCCTGGACGATATGGAACAAATTCTAACTCCGCAAAATTTAATGCAACTGGAGTTGAATGAACTCCTGTCCCATATAGAGGGCCTCCTGGCGGAGAAAGCCAAAAATAATTCTCGCTTAAACAGTTTTTCTCCTGGCAATAACTTTTTTGTGAAATATGCGCCTATTGGCAAAATAGTGGACAACCTGTCCCCCACCTGGATGTTTGTTTACCTGGATTCCAATAAAAATATGGAGACGAATAAGGAAGTAAAGTTCCTTATTGACGGGGAGGAATACAGGGGGACAGTAATGAAAATATCCGAACAGCCTAAAGGGGCGGTCGTATGTTTCAATCAATTTATTGACGGGACAATTGAAAACAGGGTCCAAAATATTGTTTGGTGTTATAAACCGTCCGTTAAAGGCTTGCTGGTGCCGCTTAATTCCTTGTATAAAAGCGGCGAGAGGATTGGAGTATATGTTGCGGAGGAGGGGATTGTACAGTTTAGGAGTGTAGAGCTTCTTGGTGTCAATGAGGACTGTGCTTGTGTAAAAGGGCTCGCTGAAGGGATGCAGGTGGTTGTCAATCCCGGGAAAGGAATGGGGGGAACAAAATTATACTGAGACAAGAAGGGAATCAAGCTGAAATGTAGAAATATATTCGATATGCAAAAAAGTCAAGCGGAGAAAACCATGAATATTGCGGAAAACTTAAGGCTAATAAATTATAATATCTCCAAAGCTTTAGAAAGATCAGGGCGACGGGATTCCGTAAAATTGATAGCCGTCTCCAAAACCGTGCCCGTGGATCTTATACTTAAGGCTTATACGGCAGGGCAAAAAGTTTTTGGGGAAAACAGAGTTCAAGAATGGAAACAAAAAGTAAACGAACTTCCCGAAGATTGTGAATGGCATATCATCGGCCGTCTTCAGACCAATAAGGTTAAATATTTAAATAACCGCGTTGCCTTGATTCATTCCCTGGACAGGTTTAATCTACTCGAAAAACTGAATGAAGAAGGGGAGAAGCGCGGACTTGTCTGGAAAACTCTTCTCCAGGTTAATGTGGCTCAAGATGAGGCCAAAGCGGGTGTGGGGACGGAGGAAGTTGAAGATTTTCTGACGACGGCTAAAGATTATCCCTTTGTGAGCATAATTGGTTTGATGACAATCGGCAAGCTTGATGCCGGCCCGGAGGAGACAAGATTATATTTCCGGGGCTTGCGAGAACTCAGAGATAAAATATTGAAAAAAGGGATTTGCGATTTCCAAACCTTTCATCATCTTTCCATGGGCATGAGCCAGGATTATGAACTGGCTGTGGAGGAAGGAGCAACCCTAGTAAGGATTGGCAGTTCAATTTTTGGTGAAAGGCATTATAATTAGCCAAGTAATATAAGGGGGGACTAAAGTGGCCAATATCTTTGATAAATTTATCGGTCTCATGGGTTTTGGGGAAGATGAAATCGATGATGATTATTCCCCGGAACTAGACGATGATTACACAGATAAAGCGGAAAATAGATTCAGAAGCAGCTTAAGGGACAGTGGGAAAAGGGAGAGCGCCCTCAAGGTCTCCTACTCCAGAGATATGGCGGTCCGGGATATTTCTGCCAAGCGCAGGCAGGCTTCAGTAGTGAGCATACATACCCAAAAACAAGTGAGAGTAATTGTTGTGGAACCTGTTTCTTTTGAAGAGGCTCAGGGTATTGCCGAACACCTGAAAGCGAGAAAATCTGTTATTCTCAACTTGGAAAGAACAGATGTGGAGTTGGCCCAAAGGCTGGTGGATTTTATTAGTGGAACAACCTATGCTTTGGGTGGCAACATGCAGAAGGTGGGTAACGGAATATTCCTGTTTGTTCCCAATAATGTGGATATCAGTGGGGAATTGAGTTTTAAAAACGGAGAAAAAGATTTTTCCTGGTCCAGGCCTGTTAGGTAGCAGTTGTTTTAAAGTTTATAGTTTAAAGACAGTAACAAATAAGTAACAAGTCAAGGAGGTAATTGCAATATCGACGCTCTCTTGGATATTTAATATCTTGTATATGGTTATTTAT
>JAAYII010000384.1 GCA_012523535.1 Peptococcaceae bacterium | reverse complement strand
CATAAATACATAATAAAATCGAAGAAGGCATCTTCATATTTCTGCATAACCGGAGCCATCACTTTTTCTTCTTTAAATGAGATTTCAGGATGAGCGGCCAAATATTCAGCCCAGGTTTGATAATATTTGGTAGTAATCATCGAACTTCCTCCTCAAATAATCATTTAATATTTAGGTATTAATAATAGGTATGATTGATTACATAATCAGCCACGGCTTGCAAGTTTTCGGGGTTGATATTGTCCAGTGTTAACGGAGTTTTATCCAGCATAAAGAAATATTTCCCGCCCGGAGCCATAATATCGATCAGCTCTTTCGCCCTGTCCACACATTGCTGTTTGGTATCGGTCTTCAAAGAGACAAGCGGATACAGGCCGGTAATAATATGTTTTTTGCCCAGCTTTTCTTTAATCACCTTAGGATCTCCATACTCGAACCATAAAATAGTATTCTCCGGCAGTTCATAGAGATAGTCGAGATATCTCATCATGTGTCCCTCAACATACAGGAAGGAGGGTGAGCCTTTCTCCCTGATTCCTTCCACCGTCCGTTTTAAAGTAGGCCAGTACAGTTTTTCAAAATCCTCGGTCCGCATATAAGGCCCCATATGCAAGGGGATAAACTTTGCCAGGTACTTACCGCAAGGACTTGTGGTTGCCATTTTAATCATCAAAGGCGTTAGCGCTTCCACTGCCGCTTCCACTTTTTCCGGTATCCTTCTGATATCAGCTAAAATACCTTTGAAACTCCTTAATTGGTCTGTTAAGAGGTCAAAAGGTGCCTGGCACATGCCGGCAAATAAAGGGAAGTTGGCGTACCCGTATTTTTGAGCCAATTTACCATAAACTGCTCCAACAGTCGCAAATTCGTCATTATATGCTTTATAGGCTTTGGCCATGGCGGCGGCTTTATGGACCGGGTCTCTGGCCAATTCAGTGTATAATCTGGGTAATACCCTCTCTACAATGCAATCGTAGGGAGAAGCGATCATAGCATCATAATCTTCAACATCCATGCCTACTACTTCCGGATGTTGTATAAAGCCGGTGGAACTCATCACAAAATTTCTAGCCCCTAAAAGCCTGTAAACCGAGGGAAAACGAATCCCAAATAAAGGCAAAATGTCCGATGGAAAGTCCCGGCAAGCCTTATCGCCAACTTCATCGAACACTTTAGCCAATTGCCATTGGGCTTCCGTTAAATCCAGCCCCGCATATTCAATGCAAAACTCATGGGTTAGCAGGTTGACCATAGGCACTCTTTTGGGAATTTTGCCGTCATAAACGTCTTGGAACAATTGTGTTCGTTCCTGACTTAATTGTGCCAGATCACTCATGATTCTCTCACCCTCCTTAAGATATATAAATTACATATTTACCTTTGCCAATATAAAAAAACAGAAAAAAGAGATTCGAAATTATTAAGTTGTATATACAAATTATATGATAGCCTTATTGTAAATTTTTGTCAATACATCTTTATATACCCATTACATGAAATATATTACATTAAGGCAATCAGAGTATCATAATATAGGAACGGCTATTCCAAAATAATATTAAAATAGAATTCGGTATTGAATAAAAAAAAATAATTTGGTAAGATTTTAAAAAATGAATATTAAACGGCCTTAGGTGCCTCTTTTGAGGAGAATAGGGAAACCGGTGTAAATCCGGTACGGACCCGCCACTGTGAAGATGAGACACTCGCAGATCCACTGGCCTTTGCTGGGAAGGAGCGAATATGTCGATGAGTCTGAGTCAGGAGACCTGCCTAAGGTTGAGAAAGTCTTTCCTTGGGATTAAAGGGAAGCGGCGGAGATGATGGCAAAGTCCCGACCACATTGCAATGTGGCGGGACTTTATTTTTTAAAACCAACTCATTATTAATACTATACTATTTGGAAAGAGGTGTTGACCATGACTATTTCAAAGTATCACCAACAGCATGAAGTCTGGCAGAATTTAAAAAGTGCGGATTCAAATGTACTGGAAGCCATGCTCCAAAAGATTATTGATGGCATTGAAGAACCTGACCGAGAATCGGCTGCGGCCATGGAACGACGCTTAGACGCCAAAATCAAACCGCGTAAGAGTTTAGGAGTTTTGGAGGATATAGCCCAGCAGCTGGCCGGCATTTATCGAACTCCTCACCCTAAGATCAAAAAGAAAGCCGTTCTCTTAATGGCCGGAGATCACGGCGTAGTGGCTGAAGGAGTCAGCGCCGCCCCACAGGAAATCACGGCTCAAATGTTCTATAGCTTCTTGGCCGGAAAGGCGGGTATCAATGTCCTAGCCCGGCATGCAGGAGCTGAAGTTATCTGCACTGACGTGGGAATGGTTCCTCCCTTAAACCCTCCTGAACTTATGACCAATCGCATAAAAAACGGCACCGACAACATAATGCATGGCCCGGCCATGACCAGGCGGGAAGCCCTTCTGGCAATTCTGACGGGGGCCAAAATAGCAGCTGAAACAATCGATTCCGGATATAACCTGTTGGCAACTGGTGAAGTGGGCATAGGCAATACTACTCCCAGTTCCGCTCTGATTGCAGTTTTTACCGGGGAGAAAGTTGAAGACATAACCGGCAGCGGCACAGGACTGAAAAATGAAGCCTTAAGGCACAAACAAACAGTGATTAAAAAAGCGATCGAGATCAATAAACCAGATCCCGAGTCACCGCTTGATACCCTGGCCAAAATAGGGGGACTGGAAATTGCAGCTCTGACAGGCGTAATTCTTGAAGCCGCTTATCAGCACGTACCAATTGTTTTGGACGGTATAATTTCGACAGCGGCCGCCCTGGCAGCGGCCAAACTCGCCCCACGGACAACCGCTTATATGATTTCCTCACATAACTCAGAGGAACCCGGCCATTGCTTAGCCCTTAAGTATCTTGGCCTTCAACCCAGGCTGGAAATACATATGAGACTGGGAGAGGGAACAGGGGCAGCCCTTATGTTTCCAATCGTGGAAGCTGCCCTCAAAATAGCCGATGAAATGGCGACCTTTGAAGATGCCGGGGTAACAGACGGAGACTTTTAAGACTTGTGTTCGCCTTCGACAGCCAAGGCAATTGCTTTGGTGGCATGAACCGTACCTTTGGGATGTTGCGGCGGAGCGTAAATGGAGTACAATTTTAACGGTTGCCAGCCCGTATTATAGATATTGTGCCATTTTCCTGCAGGTATAAATATGGCAAAACCCTGGCACACCGGGGCCTGAAAATCCAACTTATCTTTTCTGTCTCCCATTCTTACAATTCCTTGGCCTTCCTCAACCCGTAAAAATTGGTCAAGACCGGGATGTATTTCCAAACCAATATCTTCACCCACATTGACGTGCATCAAAGTAAGCTGTAAATGATTGCCGGTCCACAAGGCGAGACGAAAAGCCGTATTTTGCCTGGCAGCCGCTTCAATGTCTACTACAAAAGGTTCCGGTCCATAATCCCTTAACCTAAAAACTTGTTCCGGAAAGATAGGATTATATATGGGGGAGGGAACTTGGTTCGAATATGAATTATGGTTAGACCAAGGATATGATCCATAGTAACCATGCATGCTACTCATTCCTTCCTTGTATTTAAGATCAATTTTTTAAATATCCTATGTTCGAAGCTGAAAAAGTTTACTAAAAACAGGCTCCGGAAACGCTTTCAACACTTTAGGTTAATATTAAATCTTACATTTGTTTTCAAAACAAGTATGAAATTGGCGCCAAGTGGCATAATAGAAAATAAATAAATATCGGAGGTTATGGTATGGGAGATAAAAATCCTAAGAAGGCCGAAAAAAAGAAGAAAAAGAACAAGGATAAAGAAACTGAGCCAATGCCTTAAACGTATAAAATGAAATAAAAGTAGAGTTAGATAATTCCCCGGCAAGGGAAGTTCTATCTCTACTTTTTTTATTATCCTGCAAAGTGGTAAAGCAACCTTATTCTTTTAACAAAAAAGAATTGTAAGAAAAATAAAGCCGTTATATTATAATATTTACAACATTTTTCTATATATGGAAGATTTATACCATTATTAGTTTGCTATATGGTATAATTATCCATACATAATATAAATGCGAAAAAGTATTTTCACTATAACCGGTAAGATAATAATGTTCCTTCATTTTACTTAAAAGGAGGGAGGCAATATTAAGTTTTTTAGAAGCATATTCAACAGGATTTACCTGTTTTTTTCTATTCTTATTGTTTTCCTTATCGCCATCATCTGTACAATCGTATTTTTCATTCTGACCCAGGATATACGTGTGAATAAAATCAAAGATATGAATAATATCGCTGTAATGATATCCGAGCAGTTGAATTTGCGCGTCAAGGAAATGAACCAGATATCCTATGGTGTTCTGGCTAATACCTATGTACGGCAGGCCCTGCTTTTTTTAAACGGTTATAATTACGATAATGTCAATTCCAGAATTTATCTTGACGCTTATGATATGATTACCGACAACTTATTCACTATTTCACTTCCTTTTCCCGATATCGATAGGGTTAATGTATTTACTGACCAGAATATATTTTTTTCCAACAAGTACTTTAATAACAGCTCTGCAATCATAACAGAGCGGCTACTGGCAAGAGTTAAACCGAGAGACATGCCAATCGACAATAACGCCGAATTTATACTTGTCGGTCCTCATTTAGACGAATGGGTTGAATACAATCGGCCCATAGTGTTTTCATTACAACGAATTGTAAAGGGATCACAAGGAATAATCGGCTTAATAGAAGTGCAGTCCAAATATGAAATTATCAACGAGTTATGCAATATTGACAATAATGGCTCAGGACGGATTTACATTATAGATAAACAAAATAATATAATTTATCCTTTTACCAAAACAGCACGGGATAGAATAGGTTTTTACCTTAAGTGGTCTGAAAAAAACAAACACAAGAACAATGATAATGTTGTGGCCAATATCTATGATGATTATACCAAAACCAAGCAGGTTGTTGCCAGCAAATACTCCGATTATACCGGTTGGACAGTAATCTATGCGCTCCCGGAAACCTTTATCACCAGACCGATTTACAGAGTTCTGGGGTTCTTCATTGTTATTGGCATCTTAGGTGCGTTACTATCATTTTTCATAGCCTATATCATTGCGTCATATATATATACTCCCTTGAGACAATTAAAACATAAAGTAGAAAATTTCGATTATCATAGCTTTAGTTTTAAGGACAATGATATCAATTACAATTTCAGCAAGGCCGATGAAGAAATTGCCTTATTAAACAATACTTTTGACACTATGGCTCAGAAATTGAAAAAATCGGTGGAGGAAACCATTCAGACAAGATCCAAAATACAGAAATCATATTATAAAATCCTGCAGTCTCAAATTAACCCCCATTTTCTATACAACACAATTTCCATCATCTCAATTATGGGAAGAAAGTTAGGCGACAAGAAAATCCCGGATATCTGCAAGAAACTCACATACTTGTTGAAATACTCATCGGATATTAACGAGGATTATGCCACTGTTTTGGAAGAGAAGGATAATCTTTCATCCTACCTTGGTTTACTAAAGTACAGGTTCGAACACCGCCTTGAATATGCTATCCAAATTGACCCCCGTTTGGACAATTATTTGCTTCCCAGAATGACACTGCAACCTTTCGTGGAAAACTGTTTTAAACACGGATTATACGGTATGAAAGAGGCTATCAAGATTCAAGTAGAAGGAAGAGTGCTTGACCAGGGATGGGAAATTGTGATTCAAGATAATGGAAGTGGGATAAGAGAAGATGTCTTAGCCAATATCAATGAAAGCATTGCTCTGTATCACCATTCAGATACTTTACTAGATGATAACCAGCAGCGTAAAACAAACGGTTTAGGCGTTTTAAATACCTTTATCAGGCTCAGAATTCTCTTTGGGGACAGGCTTACATTTAAAATCGGTAACCGACCTGAAGGGGGAACGGAAGTTGTTATACGAATAAAAAATGAATAGTTTAACAAATTAAATTATTCATTTACTGATGACACGCTGAAGATAGGAGCGGAGACGAGATGATCAGAATCATGACAGTTGATGATGAGCCTTTCTTTATAAGCGACTTTAGAGAGACTATAGAAATGATCGGCGGGGACTACCAGGTTGTTTGCGAAGCCTATGACGCTCAAGATGCCCTCCAAAAGATTATGGTTTATAAACCCGATATTGTATTTATCGATATAAAATTGCCCCGAGTAGATGGTATTAGCCTCTTGAAAAAAGTCAGAGAACAGTATGCTTATGTAATCCCCATTATCCTAAGCGGTTATTCGGATTTTAACCTGGCCAGGGAAGCCTTAAGAGCGGAAGCCGAGGACTACCTCCTTAAGCCCATCGACAAACAACAATTATGTACCGTGCTGAAAAATAAAACCGATAAAGTCATGTCCTTGCGCAGGAAAGCCCAACAAGACCTTCTTTCCTCCTGTCTGAAAAACACCGATATTACAAATGATGTTATAAAAGCTCACTTCAATCACCACTGGTATTATCTATTAATGATTAACGGGGATCCTAGTAAACTGGACCTAAACAAATTAGAGGAGATTGCCGGATGTTTTTTGGCCGATGCTGAAAACTATTGGATTATTAATCAGGGGGCTGCTGAGGATAATTTACTTATCTTATTTGGACTAAACCGTAACAAGAATTGTGTTTTGAAGGAGATTGCAGCCATGTTATTACAAGACAGCAAAAACAATATTTCTTCCATCATCATAAGCGATCCATTTTTTGAAATAAAATCATTAAGCAGCATTGTAGAAAAAATGAAAGCGGAAAAGGAATTTAAGCAGGTTTTGGGACAACCCCTTACAGCACTTTACGAAAACATACAATCCTCCGTGAGCAAAGTACTGTATTACTTCATAAAAACCGAGCATGAAACTAAGCTTCATACAGCTTTATGGACCCATCACTGGAGTGATTTCCGGCAGCTGCTCTGGGAAACACTGAAAACTTTTCAGGAAAAGAAGCTATCAAAGAACTTTATTAAAAAATTCCTTTTTAGATTGACGATCGAAGTTGAAAAAAATTACCCCCTCCGTCCTCAATTTATTGAGTTGGATATTGGTAACAATATCAAACAAATAATCGAAAAAGCTACGGATTTTGAAGCGCTGGCTAATGAGTACTTAAGTTTTTTAATGAAAATATTTGAAATCAATGATGTTAACGAATTGACTGATGAAGAAAAATTGATGTCCTTAATTGAGAACTATTTGGAAAAAAATATTACCAAGAATCTTAGCGTCAATAAAATATGCAAACATTTTCGCATATCCCAACCCAAAATGAACCGAATAGTCAGGAAATACAAAAATATGTCCTTTGTCGCTTATTTTACCTTGCTAAAGATTGAACAAGCCAAAAAGATTTTAATCGAACAACCCAAAATGCCCATAAACACTTTGGCCTACACGCTTGGATTCAGTGATAATCTATATTTCAGCAAGGTTTTTAAAAAGATGACTTCCTATACTCCCACCCAATATAGGGAATTATTCAGCATTGAAAAAAAACAATCCGGTTGATATAGAATTTACATATATCTGTTTAGATATTCCATTTATATTAAGGACCAAAAGAATTATAATTTTCACAATAGTCTGAAAATACAAATTATTTACTAGGAGGGAGATTAATGACCAGAAAAGCTTTATGTATCGCTATAGCAGTGATGTTTGCAATAACAATGCTGCTAGGCGGATGCGGAGGTTCTGCTCAACAAACCTCTAAGGATTCAGGAGCAGGAGAAGCTGATAACGGTAAAATTTATAAACTGACTTTTGCAGGATTTTTCGCAGCAAACAGCCCATGGCACACCACGGTGTACCAACCTTGGGTGGAGGAAATTACCAAGAACACAAACGGGCGCGTAATAATTGAAGATTATCCCGGAAGTGCTTTGCTTCCAATCGGAAAAATCTATGACGGAACAGTTACCGGTACTGTAGATATGGGATTTGATTCCTTGTCCCTCGTCGATGGAAGATTCCCGCTATGCGATTTACTGAGCAAGCCCGGACACCCATTTGAAAGCGGTGAATGTGCTTCCCGTGTATTCCAAGACATGATAGATATCTTAAAGCCGGCAGAACTACAGGATGCTGTAATCTTGTTTACCATGGCTTCTGGTCCTGGCAATTTCCATACCGTTAAACCCGTACGTAAATTGGAAGACCTGGCAGGTATGGAAATTCGTTGTATTGGAGCAGACGCTCCTTGCGTAACCGCATTGGGAGCTAAGCCTGTTTCCATGTCCCACGCGGATTCCTACGATGCCTTGCAGAAAGGAATTATCAATGGAAGCTTAGGGCATAACGACATCCTGCCGGCATGGCATATTGCGGAAGTAACCAATTATACAACCATTACTCCTTTCTTGTATAACTCCACATTTACTTTAACAATAAATCCTGATGTCTGGAATTCTTTGCCCGCTGATATCCAGGAAGGAATCAAAAAGGCAAGTGAAAAAATCTTTGAAGAACGCTCAGTCCATTTCATGGATGAAGAAGCTACAAAAGGCCTTGAGTATGCGTTACAAGAAGCATCAGGACATGAAATTATATATCTCTCACCAGAAGAACAACAAAGATGGATAGAAAAGGTAGCATTTATTCTTGACGATTATGTAGAAGAACTGAATCAAAAAGGACTACCGGGCACACAGGCCAAGGAACTTATGTTTGAACTGGGCGAGAAATACAATAAGGTCCATGAAGAATGGTTAGCTCAGCAAGAGCAACAAGGGAAATAGAGAACGCTGTGAATCAAGTCGCTAGCGTTGTGTATCCGGTAAAGCTGCCGGATACACAACGATTTTGTTGATAAGGAGTGAATCTATGAACAAGGTAATAGAAATTACCAAAAAAGTTTTCAGTAAATTCGATGTGGCCGCCGCAGTAATACTATTTGCCACCTGCCTGCTGGTTGTGGTCAATGTTATTACCCGTACCGATTTGTTCAAAGCGCCTGTTTTTGGAGCATATGAAATCGTATCTTTTCTTACCCTGATAGCAATTAGTTTTGCTATAGCTCACTGTTCAATTGCGGACGGACACGTCAGGCTTACCTTTATAATCGACAAACTCTCCGCAAAGGTACGCAACATTATAAATATAATACTGCTTATAGTCGCTACAGTTAATTATATCCTTATTACTTGGAACCTCGGAAAATATATGTTGGAAAGAGCGGCATTTGGGGAAGTTGCCAGCGTTCTGAGGATCCCGATCCAATATATTGTAGTCTTTGTTGTTTTTGGGTTTTTCCTGCTTCTTATTGCCCAAATTATTAAAATAATTGAGTTGATAAGATCTTGGAAAGAGAATTAATTTTACAAAATATTGGATAGTACCTAGAAAGGGGTAGATTATGGATTCTACAATTGTTGGTATATTAGGTTTAGTGATTTTTCTTATTATGTTATTTTTAGGTATGCCTGTAAGTTTTTCCATGCTGTTTTCAGGCTTCTGGGGGCTGTGCTATCTTCGTTCAGCCGATGCAGCTTTTAACTTGGTGAGTAAAGATATCTTTATACAGTTTTCCGCCTATTCACTTACAGTTGTACCTATGTTTGTTTTTATGGGGTTTATTGCTTATCACTCCGGAATAGGGGCGGGCCTTTTCAAATTATCTTATAGGGCTATCGGACACTTCAGAGGAGGGCTCGCTTTAGCAGCCCAGGTGGCCTGCGCCATATTCGGGGCTATTTGCGGATCGCTGGCGGCCAGTGTAGCCACCATTGGAACCATTGCTTATCCGGAAATGAAAAAATTTGACTATGCCGATTCCTTGTCAGCTGCCAGTATTGCAGCCGGAGCGTCAATCGGAAGCCTGATTCCGCCCAGCGTATTGTTTATAATCTACGGAATTTCAGCGGAGCAATCCATAGGGCGGCTTTTTTTGGCCGGTGTTTTTCCGGGAATACTGCTTACACTCGCAAACATGGTCGTAATCTATATTTTGTGCAGAAGAAATGCCCAACTCGGACCTGCCGGAAAGCGTTCAACTTTCAAAGAAATCGTGGCTACGCTTAATGAAGGCCTCATAGAAGTAATCATCGTTTTTATCGTATCTTTAGGCGGTCTGTTTATCGGTTGGTTCAGCCCCACGGAAGCGGGTGCGGTGGGTGCTTTAGCCTTACTCATTGTCACCGCTATTCAAAAGAAGATGGATTGGCCCAAGCTTAAGGCAGCATTGCTGGATACCACAAAATTAAGCGCCATGATCTTCTTGTTAATTGCAGGGGCCACAGTATTTGGGCATTTCTTCGCCCTTTCCCGTATTCCAGCCAATCTCGCTACATGGGTCACGATGTTAAATGTTCCGGATTTTGTAGTACTATTATGTATTGTTTTGATTTATTTCCTGCTTGGCATGTTCATCGATTCCCTGGCCTTAATTCTGTTGACTGTTCCTATTTTCTATCCGCTTGTTGTGGGTTCAATGGGATATGATCCGATATGGTTCGGAGCAATCATCATATTGGTGGCAGTAATGGGTGCAATTACCCCACCGGTAGGTTTAAATCTCTTTATTATGAAAAGTGTCGCTCCCTCCGTTGCAGTGTCGTCCATATTCAAAGGCGTCTGGCCTTTTGTATTGGCGCTTTTGATCTGTATTATTCTAATTATAATATTCCCAGAGATTGCAATCTGGCTGCCCCAGGTTGTTTACGGCAGTTAATCCCAGGCTTGAACATTTCATCTCTTAGTTCACCAAATGAACTTCAAGAAACTGCAAAGACAACTGTCATCAGTCCGGACAGTTGTCTATTTACTACCCTAATTT
>JAAYII010000383.1 GCA_012523535.1 Peptococcaceae bacterium | reverse complement strand
GTTCCCTGGTAGTTAAGACAGCATCCACATCCTGATAACCCGAAGAATTCATTTCCGGACGTTGGCACTCAAACTTCTTGGCTGTGCAGGGCATGACGGAAACAGAATAAATTTGAGCCGGATCAACCCCCGCTTTTTGCGCATAATAAGTTTTAATAACCGCTCCCATCATCTGCTGCGGTGATTTGCAAGTGGAAAGGTTATCAATCATATCCGGATAATAAGATTCCAGGAACTTAATCCAGCCAGGACTGCAGGAAGTCAAGAGCGGTAATTTGCCGCCGTTTTTAATACGGTTAATTAATTCCGTCCCTTCTTCCATAATGGTCAAATCCGCTGCAAAATCCGTATCAAAAACTTTGTCAAATCCCAACAATCTGAGTGCGCTAACCATTTTCCCGGTCACTATGCTTCCGGGCTCAAGTGCGAATTCTTCACCTAATGCTACCCTCACTGCCGGTGCGGTTTGAACTACTACATGCTTATCGGGATCAGCCAAAGCCTGCCAAACTTTTTCCGTATCATCCTTCTCTTTTAAGGCGCCTACCGGACAGGCTTGAATACATTGACCGCAATTAATGCAGGCTACTTCATTCAAACTCAAGCCAAAGGCAGGTTCAACAGTGGTATGAAAGCCTCGATTAGTAGCTTGGATAACTCCCACACCTTGTACCTGATGACAGACCGCTATACAGCGCCGGCAAAGAATGCATTTGCTCTGATCCCGGACAATAGAGGGTGAAAGATCATCGATATGGGAAGGTGAAAGTTTGGTTTTAAAATATATATCTTCAATGCCCAACTGTCTGGAAAGGCTCTGTAATTCACAGTTATTGCTGCGTACACAGGTTGTGCATTCCCTATTATGATCGGAGAGTATCAGCTCCAAAATAGTTTTGCGAGTTTGCCGAATTTGAGGGGTGTTAGTCTTGACCTCCATTCCTTCGGCAACCGGCAACACACAAGAGGCTTGCAAAGACCGTGCTCCCTTCACTTCCACCAGACACATCCGACAGGCTCCGATCTGATTGATGTCTGGCAGATAACAGAGAGTAGGAATATTGATATTCAACTTTTTAGCGGCCTCTAGGACGGTGTAGTTTTCAGGCACCGTAACTTTGCGGCCATCGATAGTCAGTGTAACCTGTCTCATGCTTGTCCTCCTCTCTTAATTCTTATGGGTTTTTTCGATGGCTTTTTGCGGACACTTTGTTACACAAAGACCGCATTTTATACAGAGATTATCATCAATAGTGTGTTTTTCCTTTGGTTTGCCTATGATGGCTTTGGTTGGACAATTTCTGGCACAGATATGGCACTTGGTACATTTTTCCTGGTTAATCACATAATGCATGAAAGCCTGACAAATGCCTGCCGGGCACCTTCTATCCTTAATATGGGCATCGTACTCCTCCCGGAAATAGCGAAGCGTGCTTAAGATTGGATTAGGAGCGGTTTGTCCAAGAGCGCAGAGGGCTCCGGCTTTGATTGTTCGAGCCAAGTTTTCTAGAGCTTCAATATCTCCCTCTTCCCCTTCGTTATTGCATATCTTCTCCAGCAATTCCAGCATTCTCTTGGTACCTATCCGGCAAGGTGCGCATTTCCCACAAGACTCATCCACCGTAAATTCCAGGAAAAATCGTGCAACGTCTACCATACAATTGTTCTCGTCCATCACGATCATACCGCCTGAACCCATCATGGATCCCAATTCGATCAATGTTTCATATTCGATCGGAGTGTCAATGTGTTCAGCCGGAATACAGCCTCCCGAAGGTCCGCCTGTTTGAGCCGCTTTAAACTTTTTGCCGCCGGCAATTCCGCCTCCGATTTTTTCAATCACCGTTCTTAAGGTGGTCCCCATTGGGACTTCGATTAAACCAATATTGTTAACTTTACCGACCAACGCAAAAACCTTGGTTCCTTTACTTCTTTCCGTGCCAATACCGGCAAACCAATCGGCTCCATTAAGAATAATAGGAGGAATATTGGCCAGAGTTTCAACATTATTGAGTATGGTAGGTCGACCAAAAAGACCCTTTACGGCAGGAAATGGTGGCCTCGGTCTAGGTTCACCGCGTTTACCTTCAATTGAAGTCATTAAAGCCGTCTCTTCACCGCAGACAAAGGCCCCTGCTCCCAAACGCAGTTCAATATCAAAGGAAAAGCCGGTTCCCAAAATGTTTTCTCCCAAAAGCCCGGTTTCCCTAGCCTGTTTTATGGCTATTTCCAAACGTTTAACAGCCACAGGATACTCTGCTCTTACATAAATATAGCCTTGATTGGAACCAATAGCATAACCGGCTATGGCCATAGCCTCTAAAACGGAATGCGGATCACCTTCCAAAATGCTTCGGTCCATATAAGCTCCGGGATCTCCTTCATCGGCATTACAGCAAACATATTTTTGACCGCTGCTTGAAGTTGCAAAAGACCATTTGGTACCGGTAGGAAATCCTGCCCCTCCTCGGCCTCTTAATCCTGATTTTTTTATTTCGTCTATTAGCTCTTGCGGGGTCATTTCTCGCAAAACCTTGGCTAAGGCTTGATAACCGTCCCTGGCTATATATTCATTAATGTCCTCGGGATTGATAATCCCGCAATTACGCAACGCTATTCGTACTTGGTTGCTGAATTCCAACTTCTTTGCATATTCATCCACTATGCGGTTGTTAATCAAGTGCTCTTCAATAATTTTTTGGGCTTTTTCCGGTGTAACTTGAATATAAGTGACTTTTTCCTGTCCGGGAACATAAACATCAACAATCGGTTCCAAACTGCAAGTTCCTATACACCCGCTAGGAACAAGTGTTATTCCGGTTAAACCCCTTGTCTCGATTTCCTGCTTTAAAAAGTCAAAAACAGCCTTTGCCCCTGCTGCCATTCCGCAAGTTGCCATACCGACAACAACCCGGGTTCCATTTTGATTAAGATTACTATTCTCTTGCCGAATCTGTTCTAATTTTTCAAATGTTAACATTCACGTCCCTCCCCGTTTTTAAGAGGTATTCTTGAATTACCTTCTCCGCACTCTCCACAGTCAACTGACCATAAACC
>JAAYII010000382.1 GCA_012523535.1 Peptococcaceae bacterium | reverse complement strand
TACCCGATCCGTTGGGACCGATGATGGAAACAAAACTCCCCTGGCTGATTTCCAGGCTCAGCCCCTCCAAAATATTTTCCTTGGTATAGCGAAAGGTAATTTTATGTGCCGCCAAAGAAGGAATCATGGTTAGACCTCCTATTGATTAAGGGCTTCTTACAAACTGACCGCTTTTTTCTTTTTCAGTAAATAAATAAAGAAAGGTCCGCCAAACAGAGCAGTAATAATGCCAATAGGAATTTCCAAGGGTTCAAAAAGCGTCCTGGCCAAAGTATCCGCTACCACCATAACGGTGCCACCGAGCAAAAAAGAGAAGGGGAGAAGGATTCTATGATCCGGCCCGGCCAAGAGCCTTGCTATATGAGGGATAATTAATCCTACGAAGCCTATAGTGCCGCAAATGGCGACAGCTCCCGCCGCCGTAAGGGAAGCGGCCAGCAACAGGATAATCTGTATTTTTCTTAAATCAATTCCTAAATGCTGGGCAGTGCTGTCCCCAAAAACCATGGCGTTTAGTTCTTTAGCCATGCTAAACAAAATTAAAACACCGACGAATATTAAAGGGGCGGCAATCAGAACATGTTGCCAGGTTCTGTTCGCAAAACTTCCCATAAGCCACAAGAATATTCTTTCTATTTTTTCGGCATTAATAACCATCAAAAAAGACATGATGGCCGACATAAAAGAATTAAGAGCGACTCCTGCCAATAAGAGGGTAGAAGCTACAATCCTGTTGTAGCTTTTGGCCAGAGAATAGACAATCCAAGTAGTAAGCAATGCTCCCAAAAAACTGAACAGGGGAATTCTCATCAAACCCAAAGCTCCGGCTGTGCCGCTCACAATACCGACTGTTGCGCCCAAAGCAGCACCCGAAGAGACGCCGATTACATAGGGATCGGCCAGAGGATTCTTAAAAAAAGCCTGAAAAGCACCGCCTGTTACCCCAAGGGCACCACCCACCAAAGCGGCCAGAATAACCCTGGGCATGCGCAAAGACCAGATAATGGTCTGAGCGACAGGAGAATACTGTTCAAGGTCAATCCAATTCTTTAATACCGGCATACGGCCGAAAATGATGGCCGCAGCTTCCCGGAAAGAAATATCCGCCGGTCCGATTGTAAAAGAAAATATACAGATTAAAACTAAAACCAAGCAATGGATGAGCAGTTTGTATTTCCACTTTTTTCTTTTAATCAATAAACCCATTTATTACCTCAGAATAAAACTTATTATTTAACGATATAATTAGCCAGACCTTCAATCGTTAAAAGCTTCCGGATGAAGCATTTTGGCCATTTGTTCCAAGCCTTCTATCACCCTGGGTCCGGGGCGGCTGATCAAATTATCGTCAATGACATAAACTTTATTGTTTTGCACCGCTTTTAATGCTTGGTAACCGTTCCTGCGCATAATATCCTGCGGGGTATGGCTGTGGCTGTTGATAATATATATGTCGGGATTTTCTTCCAATAATCTTTCTACACTAAAAGTATAATAGCGTTCATTGCTGTCAGCAGCAATATTTATTCCACCGGCAGCCTCAATAACATTATGAATGAAACTTGAAGTACCGGCCGACATCAGCGGATCATCCCATACTTCGAAAAACACTTTAGGTTTGGCCAGACCTTGAACCTTTTCCGCAATCTCCTTCATCTTAGCCTTCATATGATCGGTAAGCTGCTCGGCTTCTTTTTCTTTGCCGGTTAAAATCCCTGCCAAGCGGATATTGGTTATGACTTGTTCAATAGTATCCGCATCCAAAGCCACAACTGTAATCCCAAATTCACCAAGTTTTTGGATAATATCCTCCTGAACACCGGCTGAAACAAACACTAGATCCGGTTCTTTGGAAGCTACAAGCTCAATATTTGGATTTTCAAAACCTCCCATTTTTTCTTTGCTTTTGGCCTGCTCAGGGTAGTCGCAATATTCAGAAACGCCTATTATTTGCTGATCAAGACCCAAGGCAAAAAGAAGTTCGGTAAGGGCAGGGGACAAAGAAACAATCTTAGTCGGGTTTTCAGGGATTATTATCTCCCGGCCTAAACTATCCTTAATGGTTGCTTTCTCTTGCTGCTGCGCCTTTTGTTCCTGAGAAATACAGCCTGCGGCCAAACAAAACATAACCAGCACTACTGCCAAAGCAACTATTTTTTTTCTCATTTTTCCTTACCCTCTCCTGAAAGAATTTTGTTTAAATAGGGAAATGAACCAGTGGATTTAGGCCACTGCAAATTAACGATTGGGAGTTTAAAAAAGAGCCTCTTTTTCAAGAGACTCTCCCATTTTAAAGTCAATTGAATGAAAGCTTGCATCAAACCCCATGCATTTGCTTCCAAACCTAAGGCAGGTCTCCTGGCTTGCGGATCTTCCTTATCCCCGTCTTCCCAAAACATAAGTTTCAGTGACATAATGGGGACTCGTCCCCGCGAACAGTGGTGGGTCCGCGCCGGCTCATCCGGTCTTCCCTATTCTCTTCATAATAATGAAGCACCTTAGGCTTTTTTGAAATTTTACAATATATTACTTACAACATAGATTAATATTTCACAAAAAGCAGTTTTTGTCAAGCAACAAAAGACTAATTTGTTCCCTTGGCGTCCGGAAGGTCTATTGCAGGTCAAAACGGTCGGCATTCATTACCTTATTCCAAGCGGAGACAAAGTCTTGAAGGAATTTCTCCTGGGCATCATCGCAGGCATAGACTTCCGCAATAGCCCGGAGCTGAGAATTGGAGCCAAAGACAAGATCAACCCGAGTGGCGGTCCATTTTAGTTTCCCTGTGACCCTATCTCGTCCTTCAAAGTAGAGTTTGTCTTCTGAAATAGCTTTCCATTCTGTGCCCATATCCAAGAGATTGACAAAGAAATCGTTGGTTAAAACTCCCGGACGATGGGTGAAAACTCCATGTTGGGATTGGCCATAGTTAATATTCAATACCCTTAAGCCGCCAAGGAGAACCGTCATTTCCGGAGCAGTCAGGGTCAGAAGCTGGGCGCGGTCAATAAGCATTTCCTCCGGTCTGGCAGGCAATTTATCTTTTTGATAGTTACGGAAACCGTCGGCTTTCGGTTCCATCACGGCGAAAGAAGGGATGTCCG
>JAAYII010000381.1 GCA_012523535.1 Peptococcaceae bacterium | reverse complement strand
GCTGTAATGCATGGTACGGGCCGCCATCATCACCGTCATATACGCCGCTTTGCCAATGCTTTAGGCACCCCAAATTGTGTATCATCTGGGCATTGTATTTGTTTTGGTCCCCGTGTTTTAGCTTGCCAATTTACTTATGGCACATTCCCAGTTGTTGACTACTACGGTAAAACAAAACCAGCCTGTATTCTGGTTTGGGGAGCCAACCCAGCGGTAAGCGGTGCAGACTGCGAACTCCAATTTCATATTAAAGACGCTGTTAGAGCCGGAACAAAACTTATTGTAATAGATCCTATTCCTAATGAATTGACAAAAAAAGCCGCTCTTTGGTTGCGTATTCGACCGGGTTCAGACGGAGCTTTAGCCCTAGGTATTTTAAACATTTTAATTTCAGAAGAATTATATGACAAACAATTTGTTGAAAAATGGACATATGGTTTTGCCGAATTAAAAGAACGTTGCAAAAAATATAACCCGAAACTGGTTTCAGAAATTACTTGGATATCAGAGGAACAAATAATAGCGGCTGCCAGAATGATCGCCAAAGTAAAACCTCTCTCCCTTGAATGGGGTTGTGCTATTGAACATACCCCTAACAGTTTCCAAACGGTTCGGGCTATAGGAATGATTCCGGCCCTCACCGGTAATTTCGATATACCTGGAGGTTTTATAGAGGGAATGGATGCCTTACCAGGTATTGATATCCTTAGAGGCTCCCTCTCCGACGAACAAAGGGATAAATGTATTGGAGCCAAGGCATTCCCCTTTTTAGCGGGTAAAGCCAATATGAATCCTTCCTCTCATCCGCCTTTGACCCTGGAAGCCATGATTACTGGAAAACCCTATCCCATTAAAGGTGCTCTAATATTTGGAAACAACAGCCTTCTTTCTTTGCCCAACAGTAAAAATGTTTATAAAGCACTTCTTAATCTCGATTTTATTTCTTGTATGGACCTATTTATGACTCCTACTGCAGCACTAGCAGATTTGGTACTGCCGGCGGCTTCTTGGATGGAGCTGGATGAAGTTTATGGAGGTCCATACAGGGCCGAACATGTTGTCCTTTGTCAAAAAAAAGTCATCCGTACTGGCGAATGTAAAGCAGATGAGGAGGTATTTTTAGAGCTTTGTAAACGATTGGGCCGTAATTATCAAGCTGAAACAGTTTACGATATCTTTGATGAACAATTAAAGGGAATAGGTGAAAAATACCCTGCTTATAAAGACCTTGACTTTGAAAAATTAAAAAAAATAAACTTTATTAAAATACCAATCGAGTACCATAAATATAAGGCCAGAGGCGGCTTTAAGACCCCCTCAGGCAAGGTGGAGCTTTATTCGCAAGTTATGGCCGACGTAGGTGCTGATCCGCTTCCCTATTATGAGGAAATACCGGAAAGTCCGTACAGTAGACCGGATTTGGCTAAAGAATATCCTCTTATTTTAACGACAGGACGTCGTTCTCAACAGTTTTTTATTTCGGAACATCGACAAATTCCAAGTCTACGCAAAAAAGACCCCTTCCCAAGAGTAATTATTAACCCAACCACAGCTGCCCAATATGGTATTAACGAGGGTGACTGGATATATATTGAAGCACCAAGGGGGCGAATTACCCAAAAAGCCTTATTTGAAAAAGATATCGATCCCAGGGTTATAAATTGTCAAATGGGCTGGTGGTATCCTGAAGCCGAAGGACCGGATTATGG
>JAAYII010000380.1 GCA_012523535.1 Peptococcaceae bacterium | reverse complement strand
GTCAAGACGCATTAACTTGACTTTTTTCTTAATGGCTATCCAAATATTATTAATAAGCCTATTAAATTTAATTGAAATAAATAATTTTATAAATAATAAAATGTACATTTTGACACAAGTTCTTTGAAAGTTAAGAAAAATTTAAAAATCTTTTACCAATTTTGCTTTTCTTATTTTATAATAGATTGGAATTATATTTTCTAATTTTTGTACTAAGATAGGGAGGACCTTTGATGGAAGAACAAATGGCCAAACTTAAGGAGTATCTTCAAATGGAAACCGAAATTTCCTTTGAAGAGTTTAAGAAATATTATAATGATGTAATTGGCTTGCTTAATAAGGAATATCACAATATGGATCAAGCCGATTGTCTTAAAGCAAGGTATATTTGCAGTATTGTTCAGGCCATTGCAGAATGTAGAGCTACCCGGAGCAAAGCAAACAGCAAGGCTTTTAGGAAAATGGCAGCTAAGTGCGGTTTCTGGGTCGAAGCTATTGATTATCGCTTACAAAAGAAAGAAGGATTGACCCGGGCCGATATAGATACCGCTATGAGTGAAATAAATAAAAAAATGGAAGAACCGGCACCTACTCATAATTAACACAAAATAAGATGGGTCGAGCCGGGCGAGATTAACTATGAATAAAATCCGTCAATATTTGTTTATCCAAGTGCCTCAGGAGCATAAAGAGGAATTAGCCAAAAAGGTTAACAACGAAAACCTAATAAGGTTAATGATTGGCCAGATCGCGTTGATATTAAGCCAAGCGGTTTTGGTTAGTTTCATATTCGCTCATTGGGCAGTATATGTGTTTATCCTTTTTAATCTCATATTATTCCCTATTTTTTGGCTGGTTTATAAAAGAAATTTAGGATATTTACTCGGGGGAAGAATTATTCAATATCTATACATAATCGGGGTACTATTATATAGCTGTAGTCCGATCTTTTTCATGAGCAAAGAGTTGGGTGTCATTCAAGTTTTCCCCTATTTAATAGTTGTTTTTGCCATTGCTTCTTTTATCTACCTTCCACCCCTGGCCAGCTTTTTGCTGTTTTTTGCGTTCTATATTGTCTACTTGTTTATTTGTCCCAATTTGTCTTATCAGAGCCAGTATTTTGAACCCGGCACTTTGTCATTGTTACGGGCTAATATTTTAGTCATGAACTTGTTGGCCTGGTTATTAAGTCTTATGGTCTATAGGTCAAAAATAAATTCTTTTATAGACAAAAGAATAATTCTCGAACAAAACTTAAAAATAAAGGACCTGGCAATAAGAGATTCATTAACCGGTCTTTTCAATCATGAACATCTCTATAAGAGGCTTTGTGAAGAGATTGACAGAGCGGAACGTCTTAATCATACCTTTTCTTTAATTATGATTGATATTGATGATTTTAGATTCATTAACGATCATTACGGGCACCAGACGGGAAATAAAATAATTGCTCAATTAGCCCGGCTACTGGTGGATACTTGTCGAAGTACTGATATCATCGGCCGCTACGGTGGGGAAGAGTTTATGATTATCATGCCTGATACGCCTGTGCAAAGTGCCGTTAATTTGGCAGAGCGAATTCGACAGGCCGTTCAGACAACACAATTTGAGAAAGGTGTAAAAATATCCTTAAGCGGAGGGCTTTGTCAATACCAGCACGAATCGGCTGAGGAATTGATAAAAAAGGTAGATGATCAGCTTTATAAAGCCAAAGCATCTGGTAAAAATAAATTCGAACAAGCTTAATAACGGAGAGTAGATATGAAGATCATTCTTTCGCATTGCTATCATGATTTTGATGCTCTGGCTTCTATGGTTGCAGCCCATAGGCTTTGGCCTGATGCAGTATTGATTATCGAAGGCAATCCTAGTTCAGCAGTACAAGATTTCCTTGCTCTGGCCAAAGAGCAGTTGCCCTATAGCCGTTTAAAAAATATTGAAGTGGAAAAAGTCAAAAAAATCATCCTGGTGGATACTTACGATTTACAAAGAGCAGTGGGCAACAAAAAATTGCTTCACCAGCTAAGAAATGCCGAACTGGAAATTTATGACCACCATCCTTACAATGGACCGAAGGATGAAAATATAATAATTCAACCGGTCGGGGCCTGTACTACGATTTTGGTTGAGATGATCAAGAATAGGGGAATAAAAATCAGTAGCTTCGATGCAACTGTTATGGCCCTGGGAATTTATGATGATACAGGCAGTTTGCTGTTTGAAAGTACTACTCCGCGTGATCTCATGGCGGCATCCTTTTTAGTGGAACAAGGGGCTCAACTTGGAGTTATTTCCGATTATATGCGGCGGCCTTTAACCCGCGAACAGATGGATATTTTCCAGCAGCTGTTGGATAATGGCCATACTGAAAAATTTAACGGGACGCCGGTTTATATTTCTCATGCCGAGAGCAAGTTTTATTGCGGTGGATTGGCTCTTTTGGCTCGGCGCATCGGGGAGATTGAAAGCGCCGATGCCTGGTTTATTGTGGCAAAGATGGGAGACCGTATTTATCTTGTC
>JAAYII010000379.1 GCA_012523535.1 Peptococcaceae bacterium | reverse complement strand
GTTCAGGCTTATCACAAAACCGCTCATTATCAAATAAAGTAAATTTTTATCTCTTTTTAAGGACAAAAATTCACGCCATCTCTTTTGCAGAATTATGATTATATATACAAACACAAATGACCATATAATTCTATTCGCCAGAATTTGTACCGGCGTTACATGAACCATCTGCTTCCAATAAATAGGGAGAAATCCCCATATCAAAAGCGATGCAAACAGTGCGGTGATTCCTTTTTTCTCATTTGCCATGAATTTTACTGCTCCCAGGTAATGTTATTGATTTATAATTCTCTATCCCCCGTTTATTTCTTCTGTTTAGCTTTCGCCCAACTGTCCTTTAAGCCGACTATTCTATTAAATACCGGATTTTGAGGACTGTGATCCTTGAGGTCAGCACAGAAATAACCTTGGCGTAGAAATTGAAATTTGCTGCCCGGTAAGGCGTCTCGCAAGATGCTTTCCACTTTGCAATTCTTTAGGATTTTTAGGGAATTGGGATTTAACTTGCTCAAAAAATCATCCTCATCCTCTTCCTGATCCGGTTCAAGCTCAACCTCGCAATAAGTACTGGCTTCAGGCTCGTCGTCCAGGAATAAATAATCATAAAGGCGTACTTCGGCATTAATGGCTTCAGCTTCTGATACCCAATGGAGAGTTCCTTTTACTTTCCTACCGGCAGCCGGGCCGCCACTTTTTGTGTCAGGATCATAAGTGCAGTGTATTTCAACAATCTTACCTTCTTCATCTTTGATGACCTGTTCGCACTTAATGATATAGGCGTGCTTAAGCCTTACCTCTTTACCGGGTGAGAGACGAAAATAATTTTTGGGAGGATCCTCCATGAAATCCTCACGTTCAATAAACAAGTTGCGGGAAAATAAAATCTGGCGGTGTCCGGCGGCGGGATTTTCCGGATTATTCTCGGCTTCCAATTTTTCTGTTTGTCCTTCCGGATAATTGGTAATAACAACTTTCACCGGGTCCAAAACCGCCATAACCCTCGGTGCTTTAGCGTTCAAATCTTCCCTTAGACAGTGTTCCAGCAAAGCAATATCGACCGTACTATTGGCCTTGGCCACTCCAATCCGATTACAAAAATCGCGAATGGACTCCGGAGTATAGCCACGGCGTCGATATCCAGCCAGTGTAGGCATACGGGGGTCGTCCCAACCACTGACATAACCCTTTTCTACTAACTTACGCAATTTTCGTTTACTGGTAACAGTTTTAGTCAAATTCAAGCGTGCAAATTCGTATTGTTTCGGTTTATCGCCGGTAATCAGATTATCGATAAACCAATCGTATAAAGGCCGGTGATCCTCAAATTCTAAAGTACAGATGGAATGGGTAATATTTTCAATGGCATCGGATAAAGGATGGGCAAAATCATACATAGGATAAATGCACCACTTATTACCTGTACGGTGATGGGGCTCATGCATTATCCTATATATTACTGGATCCCGCATATTAAGATTTGGCGAGGCCATATCAATCTTAGCTCTTAAAACCTTGGCTCCGTTGGGGAATTCGCCATTTTTCATTCTTTCAAAAAGATCAAGATTTTCTTCTATTGAACGATTACGGTATGGACTTTCTTTACCGGGCTGGGTAAGTGTTCCGCGATATTCTCTTATTTGTTCCGGCGTTAAATCACATACATAGGCCTTGCCTTTTTTAATTAGTTGTACTGCAAATTCATAGAGCTGATCAAAATAGTCTGAAGCATAGTAAAGCCTGTCCCCCCAGGAAAAGCCAAGCCAACGTATATCCTCTTTAATTGCTTCTACAAATTCAGTGTCCTCTTGGCTGGGATTGGTATCATCAAATCTAAGATTACATAAGCCTCCGAATTCCTCAGCCGTTCCAAAGTTTAAACAAATTGATTTGGCATGCCCAATATGCAGGTAACCGTTCGGTTCAGGCGGAAATCGAGTATGTACTCTACCGCCGTATTTATTCATTTTTAAGTCTTCCCGGATTATATTATGAATAAAATTAGAAGAAGTATTAGAAGTATCTATCTTGGTTACCCCCCAGCATAAAATTATATTTATCACTTTATATATAGAAGTAATCAATACTTTGGTATAAATAAGGGTACTTTATCTCCGGCTTAATTATACTCATTATTTTAGTATAGTAGATTTTACAAAAATAGCAAACCCCCAAATTAAAGCGGTTTCTTATAATATTTGTTCAAAAATTGATTTTATTGATTCGGAAATATTCATTGATTCTATGTTTTTCATCTTCTTCTGCATGAGTTGTAACTAACAACTCCCCATTTTCCATGCCATTCCATTTAATATAAAGAATTTGTTCAAATTGTCTATCAATAATAGGATCTTCATATCTTAAAACAATAACAATAAATATTGGTGGCACTGTTCCCTGAACGGTTTGTTTTTTCAAAGAATCCAATTCAATTAATAGGGTTGCCGATGCATTTTTTGGAATATCATTTACTAAAGCATATTCGTCCATAGCAAGGGGTTTACTTTTCAAATCGGCATTAATTACAATTGATTTGCTCCAAAGATTCACTGCAGGATGTTCTCCCACATTGGTAAATTTAATTTCAAACTCCGGTGATTCATGGTTAACAACCTGCGGTGAATCCTGAAAAGTAAAATAAGGGCGATTCTCTTCTCTTTCCTCTTTCCAAGCTGATATGGTAATATATACAGTAATTAAGGCGGTTATAGCCAATACCGCAGTAGCCATAGTAGCAATCATGGTGGTATAATTTGTTGATTTATTCTTTTTTCTTATCATTCCTACACTCCCCGATTATATTTAGTATAAAACATTATTAACCTTATACTTTTTATCTAAACGAGAAGTATTTGCCAATTAGATGGTTAAAATATATATAGTAAGGTCGGAAGCTATAAAACCAAGCCACTTGTTCTTAAGCAATAAATATTTTAGAATTTATTAAGTGAAAACAAGAAATGCTATAAAACAAGAGTTATGTTATACAAGAATACTGCAATAAAACAGACAAGTAATATTATTGAATTCGAAAGAGGGAAATCAAGTTGAAAGCATTGTTTTTGCCTTTTCTGCAAATGAACAGCGGCCACCACAGCGTAGCAGACGCTTTAATACGGTCTCTTGAGCAGAGAATTGCAAATATTGAATGCCGGAAAATTGATTTCTTCAGCTATGCCGATAAACTTTTGGAAAAAGCATTTCGTATAACTTACCTAACTTGGATTGACCATGCCCCTCAATCCTTTGAATTACTTTACCGGAAGTTTGTTTACCCATCTAAATCTTCCAAGCACTTTAATTTGTTTGAAGCCAAATTTCTAGATAAAATGAAAATGCTTATTAATCAAGAAAAGCCTGATTTAATAGTTTGTACCCAGGCTTTACCTTCCTTTCTTATCAACAGACTGCGTTGCTCCGGGATCCACACTCCCCCGGTTATTAATGTCTATACCGATTTTTTCATTAATAAATTGTGGGGCCTGGAAAAAATAGATTACCATTTTGTGCCCAATCAAGAGATTCGCTTCGAACTGATTAATAGTCACAAAATCAACAGCTCCAAAATTTTTGTAACCGGCATCCCTATTGATGAATGTTTCCAACCGAGAGACTTTTTTCCGCCACATCCCCCATACAACATATTGATATCGGGTGGCAGCGGGGGTTTAGGTGATTTAGAAAGCCTGATAGCCAGTTTGGATGAGGACGATAATTATTTCTATTCCATTCTCTGCGGCCAGAATAATAAACTTTACAAAGAAATCGTTTCCTTAAACAAGAAGAATGTTAAACCCCTCTCCTTTATTTCTTCCCGTGAAACCATGAATAACTTGTATAACCAGGCTCACGCCATAATAACCAAACCAGGAGGCGTAACTTTAAGCGAAGCGCTTTATAAAAGGCTTCCCATCTTTACTCATTCCTGCCTGCCGGGACAAGAAGAGATTAACAAGCAATACTTGCTGTCTAAAAAGCTTATATACCTTTTGGATCCCAAGACATCCGTTGCCCGTCAGCTTGATAGATTTTTCAATGATAGCCAGGAACAAATCAGATGGTATAATCGAGTTAAAGCTTACTATGAGCAAATTGAATGTCCCGCCTGGCAGAAAACTATGGAAATAATAATACAACTGCCGGAGTGTTCCAAACATTTTTCGGAGAATTTATCCTTTTCCAGCAGTACCAGCTAAGGAGAATGATGACAAAATGACTACCGCCCTATTATATATTTTTTTGTTTTTGATTCTCATAATATGTATCTATTTTCTCTTACCGGAATTATTTCTTCATTTTTTGGGGATTGGTTCTTGCAAACGCCAGTATTCTCCTGGCGTTTGCTTTACTTTTGACGACGGTCCCGATCCCCGTTACACACCGCGTCTATTGGAAATCCTCGCCCGCCAAAATATTAAAGCTTGTTTTTTCCTGGTCGGAGAAAAGGCGGAAAAATATCCCGACATCGTAAGGCAAATCATCGACCAGGGCCATCTTGTCGGCTGTCACAATTACATTCACCGCCACGCTTGGCTGCTTTCACCTTGGACAACTTGTAAACTATGGAATAAAGGAATAGAGAGCATTAAAAATATAACCGGAAAGGAACCTGAATATATCAGGCCTCCATGGGGTGGATGCACTTTATCTTTATACATTTGGAGTTTGAGAAAACAAAAAAAAATAGTAGTTTGGAATGCCCATGGTTTTGACTGGCAAGCAAAAAGGCACCCTCACCGGATAGCGGACAGAATAGTTAAGCGTGTCCAAGAAGGTACCATTGTCTTGCTTCATGATAGCGGCGGCGACCCAGGAGCTCCCGAAAATACTTTGGCCTGTCTTGATGAATTATGTACCCGCATCAGAAATGACCGCAAACTTCCCATTGTACCTTTATCTTTTCCTGACTGGTCTTGGCAGCGAAAGCTCATTTTTCGGATCTGGGAAAAATGGGAACACCTTTATGCCAAAATTCACCATATTAAAAGAATAGACGACAACAACTTGTTCCGCCTATGTTTAACCCGCTATAAAGGTCCGGATTTGATCGAAGAAGACAAAGTCGTAGCTACAAAAGGAGATCTTGTTGGTGAAATTCATTTTGATAATATCCGCTTTCAAACCGTGGGTACTGATTCACAAAAAACAAGCATCCGAGCCATAAAACTGGCACGCCGTTCCTTTCCGGGTTTAATCAATTATATTTCCACCCACCCCGAGCATCAAAATATTAAGGTTTATCTAGGGGTCACCCTGATAAACCGTGGTGTGGAGCCTTTCGGCTTCAATGTTCAAGAATACCCCAATCGCGGCGGCCGGTTAATCGGCTGGCTGCAAAAAATAATTATGCAGATTTATCATCCTTCCGGCAAAAGAAGAAATACTGAAAGCCTTGGCTACAAACCTAAAATTGTCTGGATCACCAAAAAAGCCCTACTTGAAAAATACGGTAAACCCAATGACAAAATTGGCAATTAGCTTTATTTCTTTCACGTGAAAAAGTTCATCCCCTTCTTAATTAGTTTCTTGCATTAAATAAACAGCAGCAAACTGAGCGCCATAACCATCATGCCCGCAATCAAACCATAAATGGCCAAATGTGCTTTTCCGTATTCCCTGGCCATTGGCAATAATTCATCCAGGGAAATAAAGACCATAATACCAGCTACACTCGCAAAAAGTACTCCGAAAACCACATCATTTAAAAACCGATAGAGTATAAGCATGCCGATTAATGCTCCTATAGGTTCAGAT
>JAAYII010000378.1 GCA_012523535.1 Peptococcaceae bacterium | reverse complement strand
GGTAAGCTATCATGGCATAGGCTGTAGCATGACCTTTATTAAAACCATACTCAGCAAACTTGGCCATCAACTCGAAAATTTCAATGGCATCTTTTTCCTCTATCCCCAGACGAACTGCGCCGGGCACAATCCATTCCCCATTTTCATCCTGCAGGCCGTGCACAAAATTGCGGCTCTCTTCTTCCATAATCTTACGATCTTTTTTGCCCATAGCCCTGCGCAAAAGATCGGCCCTACCAAGGGAATATCCTGCTAAGTCCCTGGCTATTTGCATAACCTGTTCCTGGTAGACAATGATTCCGTAGGTAGATTTGAGGATCGGTTCTAACTTGGGGTGAAGATAACTTACCTGTCCTCCCCTCTTGCGCCTGATAAACTCCGGTATTTGTTCCATTGGTCCCGGACGGTAAAGAGCTACGACAGCAATAATATCCTCAAAACAGTTTGGTTTTAATTCTTTGAGTATATTTCTCATCCCGCTGCTTTCCAGTTGGAAAACCCCGGTACTGTTACCCTCGGACAACATCTCAAAGGTAGCTTTGTCATTCAAAGGCAAGTTATTAATATCCAGTTCTATTCCTCTGACTTTATTTATTTTTTCTAAGGTTTTAGTGATAATAGTCAAATTTCTTAAGCCCAGAAAATCCATTTTCAACAGGCCGATTTCCTCAACCGTTTTCATCGGAAACTGGGTCATTAGATAACCTTCGGTCGTTTTTTGCAAGGGCAAATAATTAGTAAGAGGTTCTCTGGCAATAACTACCCCTGCGGCATGGGTGGATGCATGCCTGGGCATACCTTCCAAAGACTTGGCTATTTCGTAAAGGTTTTTTATTTCTTCTTCCTGCACCAATTTTTGCAAATCGGGAGATACCGCCAAAGCCCTTTCCAAGGTCATGCCCGGCTCAAAAGGTACGGCCTTGGCCACCCTATCCACTTTACTGAGGGGAATATTCAAGACTCGCCCTACATCTCTGAGTACAGCTTTGGCTCCCATAGTTCCAAAAGTAATGATTTGGCAAACTTTATCTGCTCCATACTTTTCCGTTACATAATTGATAACTTTTTCTCTGCCTTCTGGATCGAAATCTATATCGATATCCGGCATCGATACTCTTTCCGGATTTAAAAATCTCTCAAACAACAGGTTATGGCGCATAGGTTCCACGGAAGTTATCCCCAAAAGATAAGCCACCATACTGGCTGCCGCCGATCCTCGACCGGGACCGACAGTCACTCCGTTTTCCCGGGCAAAACGGCAGAAATCGGCAACAATCAAAAAGTATCCGGCAAAACCGGTCTGGGTAATTATGTCCAGTTCATAGGCGAGTCTCTCTCTTTCAGCATCGGTGGCCTCAGGATACATTTTGGGAAATGCCTCCCAACAAAGCTTATGTAAATATTCATCAAGGCTATAGCCTTCAGGCACCTCATAAATAGGCAGATAATGCCGGCCAAAAGTAAACTCCACGTTACACCTTTCGGCGATTTCACCGCTTATATGCAAGATTTCCGGATATTCACCAAATAGAAGATTCATTTCCTCCTGGCTCTTGAGGTAGTATTCCTTGCTTTGAAAGCTCATTCTTGAAGTATCGTCCAAGGTTTTACCCATTTGGATACAAAGCAATACGTCCTGAAGAAAAGCATCATCTCTTTTTACATAATGAACATCGTTTGTAGCCACTATAGGTATGCCCGTTTCCCGATGCAGTCTCCACAAACCGGCATTGACCTTGCGTTGCTCGCTCAAACCGTGATCCTGGATTTCCAAGTAAAAGTTTTCCTTGCCGAAAATTTCCTGTAATTCCAAAGCTGAAGCCCTGGCTTGTTCAAAATTGTCTTGCAATAAATATTCGGGAATTTCACCGGACAAACAAGCGCTTAAAGCAATCAGGCCTTTACTGTTGGCCTGCAATAGTTCTTTATCGGCTCTGGGCTTATAATAGAATCCATCGATATAGGCTTGGGATACTATTTTGATGAGATTACGGTATCCTTCAACGGATTCGGCCAATAATACCAAATGATTGTTCCTGTCTTCTTTACCCAGAACCCGCTCCGTTCTTTTCCCCGGAGCCATATAGATTTCACAGCCAATAATCGGCTTAATTCCTTTTTGCCGACAAGCTTTATAGAAGTCGATAACTCCGTACATAACACCATGATCTGTAATGGCCAGAGCCGGCATATCCAGCTCCGCTGCTCTTTTTACCAACTCATTAATCCTGGCGGCACCATCCAGCAGGCTATATTCACTGTGTACATGCAAATGTATAAACATTAGATTACTTTTTTTCCCCCATCCTGGCAGTCATCAAGCCTTTTACCAATATTCCCTGGTCATTGTACACATCAATTTCTATGGTACAATGTTTTTTTGTCACCAAGAGCAGTTTGGCTGTTATTTTAATCTCGGTCCCCACAGGTACCGGGTGAAGCTGATAGAAGGAAAAATTTTCCGTAATGGCATCAAGCCGATATTTTTTGCGCAAAGCTACATAACCGGCCATATTCATCAACGTTACCAGATTACCGCAACTGGCGGAACCAAATTCATTGGCCATAAATTGGGTGATTTCTCCCTTGATAGTCAGGTGTTCCGATTCGTCAACATAACGGAATCCGCTTAAAACCAAGTTATCCACAGTTTCTCCAAATTGAGGTTGTTTTTGGACCTGTTGAAAAGCCTCGAGCACATCTTGCAAGCTGACTATACCTATAAGTTTGCCGTTTTCCACCACGGCCGCAATTTCCCAACCTTCCCAAACCATCCTGCGGGAAATATGTGTCACGGAATCATCTCGGCCCACAACGAAAGGCTGGGTATTCATAACCTCAGATATAGCCACATTCTGATCGGCTCTAGCCACATCCACTGCCGTGACAATGCCCACAACATTAAAATTCTCATCAACAACCGGAAACCGACTATGTCCTGTATCATTAGCCAGCTTATGCCAGTCACCGACGGTGGCATTCTGAGTCAAATATTTAACATCGCGGACCATAATATCTTCAACCAGCAACAGTTCTTTATCTATCAAACGATCAAAAATTGCTCTGTTAATAAGGGTGGCCACCACAAAGGTATCATAAGGCGAACTGATAATCACTGTATCGGTTTTCCTTGCCAGTTCTACAATTTCAGGTGCAGGTTCGAATCCGCCTGTGATAAGCAGCGGTACTTTTTTCTCCAAAGCGAGCTTTTGAACATCGCCCCTATTCCCTACAATGCACAAAGAATCTTCTTCCAAATATCTTTCTATGTTTTTCAATTCCATTGCAGCAATAATAAATTTATTGGGGCGTTCATTAAGCCTGCTCTCACCGCTGATTACAATGCCTTCAACAATCTGACTCACTTCGCGCAGCGTCAAATCTTCAATCTGTCTTTCCTTAACCCCTTCAATCCTTAAGGTCCCGACTTTGGCAATTGATCTGACCAAACCTTTGTTTTCCGCTTCCTTTATAGCCCGATATGCCGTTCCTTCACTGACATCCAATTCTCTGGCAATAAAACGAACTGAAACTTTACTGCCAATAGGCAAACTTTCTATAAAACTAAGTATTTGCTGGTGTTTAGTCATATAATAAAAATACCCCACCTGTTTTTTTCTAATTATACCATAAGGTGGGGCGCAAAACTATTTTCTATCTTGTTGGCGTTATTCACTCTTCATCATTATTATTTCATTATTTTCTTAAGGCGTTGAGCCAGTTTTCCCCCTATTTTTCCTGAATCTCTAGGGCTTAGAGCATCCCATCCTTTCTCCCGTATTTCGTCTATAAGTCCTAATTCAGAAGCAATTTCCATTTTTAATTCTTCAATGAAATTATCCCTGACTTTATCTTTTTTTCTTTTTTTCGTATCGTTTTTTGGCAGCTGTTGACTTTTATTTCCCATTTGTTCTTGTGGCTTAATAATAGATAACCCTCCCTGATATAGAAGTCACTATAAAACCGAGGTTACGGCTTGGTTGCCTTCCTTATATGGACATTCCGGTTGTTTAGGCCCGTGCATATACTCCAAACGACACACTCCATCAATGGCATAAATACAATTATGGGCACATTCTCTGACTGTTTTTTGTTTGGTCATACAATTATTCATTTGTTTTGTCAATTTAATCACCCATTAGTATTTTTCCCGCATAAAGAAAAAATTATCCTGCCCTTTGGCAGGATAATGTCTTATTGACAAATCAGTTTATCAGGCTGAAGCTCACCGTTTTTGTGCATAATACTTTTTACCTATTTTTGATTTGCTCTTGCGCCCGATATAAGGCAGGTTAAATTTGCGCAAAACTATAGTTGAAAGAATTACTAAATTGATCCCAACCAGAATAAGAGCCAAATACCATAGCCCGCACTCATATAAAACAGCGGATAAACAAAAACCAATACTAATACTGTAAAGAACCAATACTGCTTGACGTTGGGTCAAACCCACATCCAACAAACGATGATGCAAATGCCCTCTGTCAGCTCTGGCTATTGAAAGCCCTTTCCACTTCCTTCTTATAATTGCAAAAACCAAATCAACAATCGGCATCCCCATAACCAGCAAAGGAATAACAAGACCTATAACGGCAGGAGTCTTTAACAGTCCCCAAATGGATACCACACCGATAATATAACCCAAAAACATGCTCCCCGAATCGCCCATAAAAATTTTGGCTGGATTAAAGTTAAAAAAGAGAAATCCAAAGGCCACTCCCGCCAAAGTCAACATCATAAGCGAGGCAGTCACCATCTCTATTTGTCTTGCCGACCAGAATAAAATAAGAGAAGCGAAAAAGCAAATCCCAGCAGCCAAACCATCAAGACCGTCAGAGATATTTACGGTATTAACAAGACCGACTATCCATAATACAACAAATAAGTAGCCAAAAAAGCCAAAATGAATAGTTCCTATTAACGGCAACGTAATGTCAAAGGGAACGGGAAGTCCAAATAATAAAGGAATAATGGCTGTAACCAACTGCCACCAAAATTTGTAGCGCGGTCTTACTCCTTTTATGTCGTCGACAATACCGACAGCAAAGAGCACTGTGCTGCCGACAAACAAGCCCAAAATAACTCTAAAGCCATCGCTGTTAAAATCCCTGTTATAAACTATTTGTAACAGGACTACCAACCAGAAGGAAAGGTAGATTGCCAATCCTCCCAGTCTGGGCACAGGTCTCTCATGCACTCTTCTTTCTCCGGGGTAATCCATAATACCCCATTTAGCCGCTAATTTTATGGCAACGGGAGTCAAGAACAAAGCAAAAACAGTTGCAAGAAAAAAGGTCAATAAATATGGAATCATTATTATCCTCTATATCCTCCCCAAGAAATAAACTTCAATAATTTCAACAAAGCCCAGGAAAGTTAAGTTGTCTCAGCGCTTCATAGGCAACCACGGCAACAGAATTGGATAGGTTAAGGGACCTGGCCTCGGCTATCATAGGCAAACGTATTTGCCTGTCGGGATAACGGTTCCTAATATCGTCGCTTAGCCCTTTTGTTTCTTTACCGAATACGAGATAACACCCTTTGGTGTATCTTACTTCATTATAAAAACGACTGGCTTTAGTAGTAGCAAGGAATCTGTCCCCTTGGGGATTTTTTTCCTCAAAATCCCAGAAGTTCTCGTAAAGATAAACATCTACCAGATGCCAATAATCAAGCCCTGCCCTTTTCAGATGCTTATCATCTATACTAAAGCCAAGAGGTTTAACCAGATGCAGGTCAGCACCGATTGCTGCGCACAGTCTGGCAATATTGCCTGTATTAGGAGGAATCTCTGGTTCAACTAGAACAATATTAAGCCGACTATTCATGGTTTTACATCTCTTTTGCCATTTTTCCCTAATTTTCTTTTTAAAAGCACAATTTCTCATATATTATAACCTGAAAAAGTTTAAAAGTATATTAAATTTAAGACCTATCTTGTTTTTCATTATCTTTTCATGGCAGTCTGTCTTCTGACAACTGTCTTCTTGAATTCCGACCCAATAACGGATATTATGTATACATATTATTTTTTATGGATGAACAAGTGCTTTTTTGGTACATTAATAATTTGGTAAATATAGAGGGGGACTAACTGATGGGACTTAATCTTACTCAAAAAATACTTAACAGCCATCTTCGATCCGGTAAAGTTGGATCCGGCGGAGAAATTGGTATTAGTATTGATCAGACTTTAACTCAAGATGCTACCGGAACCATGGCCTACCTTCAGTTTGAAGCCATGGGTATTCCAAAAGTTAAAACTGAATTGTCCGTAAGTTATGTTGATCATAACACCTTGCAGACAGGGTTTGAAAATGCTGACGATCATGCCTTCCTGCAGAGCTGCGCCTCCCGTTTCGGCGTTTATTTTTCCCGCCCGGGTAATGGCATCTGCCATCAGGTTCACCTGGAAAGATTTGGAATACCTGGTAAAACTCTACTAGGATCCGACAGTCATACCCCTACCGGCGGCGGCTTGGGCATGCTGGCTATAGGGGCCGGTGGTCTGGATGTAGCCGTTGCCATGGGTGGGGGTGAATTTTATATCAAAGACCCCAAGATTGTCAAGGTCTGGCTCACCGGCAAATTGCCCCCTTGGGTTTCAGCCAAAGATGTAATCCTGGAATTGCTGCGTCGTCTTTCAGTTAAAGGCGGTGTGGGTAAGATATTTGAATATGCCGGACCGGGAGTAGCTACTTTAAGCGTGCCGGAAAGAGCCACTATTGCCAATATGGGTGCCGAACTGGGTGCTACAACCTCGATCTTTCCCAGTGATGAACAAACCAAGTTATTTTTGAGAGCCCAAAACAGGGAAAAGGATTGGATTCCTTTGCAAGCCGATCCTGATGCCAGCTATGATGAAGAAATAATTATTGATTTATCTTCATTAGAGCCCCTGGTGGCCAAGCCTCATATGCCGGACAACGTAGTTCCGGTCACAGAACTGATCGGAACAAAAGTACAGCAGGTTGCCATAGGCAGTTGCACTAACTCCTCCTACCGTGATCTTATGACCGTTGCTTCTATTCTCAAAGGCAAGGTCGTCCATCCCGAGGTCAGTTTAGTTATTTCTCCCGGATCTCGACAGGTTTTGACCATGATAGCCAATAACGGTGCTCTCACGGATTTACTGGACGCCGGAGCCAGAATCCTGGAATCCACATGCGGACCTTGTATCGGTATGGGACAAGCTCCAGCTTCCGGCGCAGTTTCACTCAGAACATTCAACCGTAATTTTAAAGGCCGTAGTGGAACCATCGATGCCGGCATTTATCTGGTCAGTCCGGAAGTTGCCGCAGCCAGCGCTTTAACGGGAACCATCACCGATCCCCGTACTCTGGGCCCTTATCCAGAAATCGAATTACCCGAATATTATCGGGTGGATGATTCTTTAATCCTGGCCCCTTCCAATTCGGAAGTTGAAATTGTTCGCGGTCCGAATATCAAACCTCTGCCGGTGGCTCCCAAACTTTCTGACAGGTTGGAACTTCCGGTTGCCATCAAACTGGGCAATGATATTACCACCGATGACATTATGCCGGCCGGTGCCAAAATCTTACCATTGCGCTCCAATATCCCGGCCATGTCAGAATATGTTTTCAGCAAAATTGATGAAGGTTTCAGTGCCAGGGCCAAAGCATTAGGTCAAAGCATTATTATCGCCGGCCATAATTATGGCCAGGGTTCGAGTAGAGAACACGCCGCTTTAGTTCCCATGTATCTTGGAATCAGGGTTGTTATTGCTAAGAGTTTTGCCCGCATTCATAAAGCCAACTTAATTAATTTTGGCATTTTACCGCTTACCTTTAAACAAGAAGAGGATTATGATCTCCTCACTCCGGACAGTAAGCTTATTTTTGATAACCTGACACAAGCCATTTTCTCCTCTGAGCCAATTCCCGTAAAAATAGACAACACAGACAAAACCATATACTTGCAACATGATTTTACCGAACGCCAAGCTCGCATCCTGCTGGCCGGAGGGCTTTTGAATTACACTCGCGAAGCTAACAAATAAGCCAGTAAAGGGGTAATGATTATGCTTAGTGAAGAGGACAGAAGGCTCCTTCATGTTTTGTCCCAAGACTGCCGATTAACCTTGGAAGAACTATCAATTCAAACCGGATTGACCCAGGACTACAT
>JAAYII010000377.1 GCA_012523535.1 Peptococcaceae bacterium | reverse complement strand
GTTTTGTGATAAGCCTGAACTGGGGCACTTTTATTTTTGCTGTCAATACAGGGCATGTTGTGGATGCAAGTTTGGGCTATTTTATCAATCCTCTTTTAACTATCTTTTTAGCTGCAATTGTTTTAAAGGAGAAACTGTCAGGACTGCAAATCATCGCTGTGATTTTGGCAGCTATCGGTGTTGCTGTCATGACTGTGAGCTATGGGAGTATTCCCTATATTGCTATTGTCCTGGCGGCCACCTTCTCAACATATAGCCTGCTGAAAAGGATTGTTAAAACTGATGTTGTGATGGGCCTGGCAGCGGAAACATTCGCCGTTTTGCCTCTTGCTGTTTGTTTCCTAATATTTGTCCGTATCAGCGGCCAACCGGTTTACAGTCATCTTAATATTGGGGAACTTCTCTTTTTGCTGGGCAGCGGTATTGCCACTGCCGGACCCTTATTGCTTTTTTCTTACGGAACAAGAATTGTGCCTATGACTACTGTCGGCTTTATTCAGTATTTGTCCCCGACAATAAACCTATTCCTAGGAATATTTTTATATCGTGAGCCTTTTACTTTTATAGAAGGTGTGACATTTCTATTTATTTGGACGGCTTTGATTATTTATTCTATTTCCCAGGTGAAACAATATTCTAAACATAAAAATATCGAGGAAGGGGGATCGAACGCATGAAAATCCTCGTTGCCGGTCTGGGAGCATTAGGCACGGTTTATTCCTGCCTGCTCAGCGGTGCCGGGCATGAAGTCTATGGGTTGGCAAAGGAAAATTCTTGTGAAATTATAAATAATAACGGCGTTAAGGTGCTTGGCCTTTGGGGCGAGCATCATGCTTTTTTAAAGAAAACTGTATCTGATCCCAGCCTGTTAAATGGAATCGACTGGGATATGGTAATTGTTACTGTCAAGTCTTATCAGAATGCCGATGTACTTCCCAAATTAAAAGATTTAATCCAGGAACATACTTATCTTTGTTTGTTACAGAATGGTTATGGAAATTATGAACTTGCCTCTCAGTATGTTTCGAAGAAAAACATAATCATGGGACGAGTCATCTTCGGTGCCGAAACATTGGCAACTGCGGTCTCAAAAGTGACGGTTTGCGCCGATGATGTTATGCTTGGTTCCCCGGAAAATCTTATTCCTATGGATAATTTGGAGAAGATTGCCGCTTTGTTTGCTCGAGCTTCCATTCCGACCAAGGCTACGGACAGGATAATGGAATTCGTGCGGGCCAAGATTATTAATAATTCAGCCTTAAATCCTTTAGGCGCCTTGTTTGAAGTACCTTACGGGGAGCTGGCAGCAAATGTTTATACGAAAAATATAATGGATGGCATTATTGAAGAAATTTTTACCCTATTAAAGAAGATGGGGCAAAAAACATTGTGGCCTGATAAGGAAAGCTATTATGAAGTGTTTTATGATCAGTTGATTCCAGTAACGGCGGCCCACCGCGCTTCTATGTTGCAGGATATTAAACGAGGGAGGCAAACAGAAATCGAAGCGCTAAATGGGGCCATTGCCGGTTTGGCAAAACAATATGGCACGCATGCACCAATTAATGAATTTTTGACTAAGATAATAAAAGCTAAAGAAAGCCTAAGGCTTGATAAAATCTAACTTTTGCATAAAAAACTAACTGGAGATCGGAAAATTTATGAATATTAGTGACAGGCTTGCAAAACAAATTGAATTTATTAAAGAAATTGATAAACTGAAAAAAATTTACCGCCAATCTGTAATTTCGGATGGCAGCAGGGAAGAAAACGATGCCGAACATTCCTGGCATTTGGCCGTAATGGCAATGGTTTTACACGAGTATGCCAATGATCGCCAACTTGATCTCTTAAAAGTTATCAAAATGGTGCTTATTCACGATATAGTGGAAATAGATGCCGGCGATACTTTTATTTATGATGTCAAAGGCAACGCAAATAAATTGGAACGGGAAGAAAAAGCGGCTCAGAGGATATTCGGAATCTTACCTAAAGAACAAGCCTTGGAATTCAT
>JAAYII010000376.1 GCA_012523535.1 Peptococcaceae bacterium | reverse complement strand
CGAAGGGACAACATTAATTGAAAATGCGGCCCAAGAACCGGAAATCGAAGACATAGCCAATTTCATTAATGAGATGGGAGGCAAAATTAAGGGCGCTGGAACCAATGTCATTCATATCGAAGGAGTCAAAGAACTCCATGGCACCAGTCATACCGTTATTCCGGATCGAATTGAAGCGGGGACATTTATTTTAATGGCAGCTGCCTGCGGAGGGGAAGTCTTGGTCCGCAATATAATCCCTGCTCACCTTAAACCCTTGCTGGCTAAATTGGACGAAGCAGGAGTAGTTTACAAAGAAGAAGATGACGGTATCAGGGTTATGGGTAAAGGTTGCTATAATGCTGTTGATATCAAAACCCAAGTTCACCCCGGTTTTCCCACTGATTTGCAAGCGCCGGCTTTGGCGATGATGACCAAAGCGAAGGGGACATCAGTAATAACGGAGACGGTTTTTGAAAACAGATTTATGCATGTGGATGAACTCAAAAGAATGGGTGCCAATATTAAAATAGAAGGACGGAGCGCTATCGTTCAAGGCATTGATAATATGTACGCGGCCACCGTTGTGGCCAGTGATCTGCGTGCTGGGGCTGCATTGATTTTGGCAGCGTTAATTGCCAATGGAACTTCCGAAGTCAGAGATATACATCATATCGAAAGAGGCTATGAGAATATAGACGTCAAACTTAGAGGGTTAGGTGCAGAAATCAGTAAAGTTGAATAAGCGTCCTCTTTAATCATATCCTGCCCATGTTGTGCATAAAAATATTTTAAGCTTGTACGGCATGGGAGGACTGGTGGTGGAGGAAAACAACAAGAGAATAATAGCCGCTGTGCTGGCTGTTTTCTTTTTGCTTGGCGTATTCCCAAGTATCTTCAATTTCTTGTCCGAAAAAAAAAATCAACCCTATTTGCAAGTCAGATTGCTGCAAGACGACGGTAAGGTTAAGATTTTGCCTTTGGAAGAATATTTAATTGGAGTAGTGGCCGCTGAAATGCCTGCGGAGTTTGAAGTTGAGGCCTTAAAAGCCCAATGCGTTGCAGCCAGAACCTATGTTTTGAAAAGAATTGAACAAAATAAGAAACACAATATGGCCTTTGACGTTGATATAACGGAGAAAACACAGGCCTGGAACTCCAATCAGCAGATGTTAAAAAAATGGGGGATTCTTAACTATTATAAATACCGGCGCAAAATTGCCCGTGCCGTGGAAGCCACCAAGGGAGAATTCTTAACTTATAATGGGCAAATAATAGATGCGGTTTATTTTAGCAGCTGTGGCCGCAAGGATACGGAAAGAGCCAGTGATGTTTGGTCCGGAAACGTGGAATATTTGACCAATGTCCCTTCTAATGAGGTCTTACCGCTTAGATTTGTCAGAAACCAAACTTTTGATGCCCCCACATTCTATAAACTGTTAGGATTTAAACAAAGCCCCACTCAATTCGACGCCAATTCTATTGTGCTTATCGATAGAACAAAGGCCGGAAGGGTTAAAAGTTTGCGCGTCCTAAACAAAGTATTTAATGCTACCGATTTTCGCGCCAAACTCCAACTACCTTCCACCGATTTTGAATGGAATATTGATGCCCAAAAAATTGAGTTTATTACTTACGGCAAGGCGCATGCCGTAGGCATGTCTCAATATGGAGCCAATGATATGGCTAAAGCAGGCCATGATTACACTAAAATACTGCAGCATTTTTACCCTGGAACCGAAATCAAAATTTTAAATTAAAATAGGCCAGTAATTACCAATGGTAGGACATCCTTGTTAGGATGTCTTTTTTAATGACGCCAGCATATAAATGAACTAACACTGCTGGATAAAGGGGAGAGGGAGAGTGCAGGATCATATTAGAAAAAGAGCATTAGATATCGGTCACTATATTATTGAATCAAGCAGTACAGTTAGAAAGACTGCGGAAGTGTTTGGAGTTTCCAAGAGCACAGTACACAAGGATGTTACTGAAAGGCTACCCCGCATTGACAAACAACTTTCATCTCAAGTTAAACATATATTAGAAAGCAATAAAGCTGAAAGGCATATAAGAGGCGGGGAAGCAACCAGGAGAAAATATAAAAATATTTGTGAGTAGATAACTTTAAAAATATGTATCTTCTCATGTAAAAAAGCAAAAATTTCACTTGAATTAAAAAAAATAAAGGAAATAAAAAAAATATCACGAATATTCGAATGATAATGAAAAAAATGTCTATCTCCTATAAGGAGATAGTGTTTTATATATTTCGGCTATTTTCGTTTCATTTCTGGAAAGGGGCATGATCAATGTTCGGCACTCATATAGGGATCGATTTGGGTACAGCCAGCATTCTTGTTTACGTTCAGGGAAAGGGAATAGTATTGCATGAACCTTCAGTGGTGGCCATTGACAAGGATACAGGCAAACGTATTGCCGTAGGTGAAGAAGCAAAAAAGATGTTGGGCAGGACACCTGGGAATATTATTGCCATTAAGCCATTACGCGATGGGGTAATAGCCGACTATGAAACAACTGCCTTTATGTTAAAATATTTATTGAATAAATCCGGCATTCGAAATTGGCCGTTTTTTAAAAATAAAGTTGTAGTTTGTATTCCGTCCGGGGTTACGGAAGTTGAAGAACGGGCTGTTAAACAGGCTGCCTATAATGCAGGTGCCGGCATGGTCAAAGTAGTTGAAGAACCGTATGCCGCAGCTTTAGGAGCGGGACTTGATATTAGCGGTCCTGAAGGCAATATGGTTATCGATGTGGGTGGAGGTACCACGGATATTGCCATACTTAGCCTTGGAGGTATTGTAGTTAAGAATAGCCTTCGTATCGGAGGGGACAAGCTTGACGAAGCCGTCATTAGGTTTGTCCGGAGAGAGTATAATCTATTGATCGGGGAGAGGACAGCTGAAGAAATTAAAATTGAGATCGGCTGTGCCATACCGGAAGGTAGAGAGGACAATAAAGTTCTGGAAGTAAAAGGAAGGGATCTGGTAACCGGCCTACCTAAAAGCATCAAATTGAATTCCCGCGATATTTACCATGCTATGGAAGAAGTCATTGATTCCATTGTGGCCGGTGTAAAAGATGTATTGGAAAGAACCCCGCCCGAATTAGCTGCGGACATCATGGAAAAAGGGGTAGTAATGACCGGCGGGGGATCCTTGCTCCATTCATTGGATGTCAGAATTTCAAGGGAAACGGGTTTGGCAGTGGCAGTTGCTGAAAATCCTATCTGCTGTGTAGTATTGGGGACAGGAAAATTGTTAAATTCACATTTTTAAATTTATGTTGAATTAGCGCTTGTGATAATTTATAATTATTATAAATAAAAATAAAAATAATGGAAAAAAGGAGGAAATATTATGAAAGCCCCTGTAACCTTTTTTGAATGCCAGGTTTGTGGCAATCTGGTCGGCTTGATTAAAAAAGGCGGCGGTCAGCTTGTGTGCTGCGGCCAACCTATGAAGGAATTGATACCCAATACTATGGATGCTTCGGAAGAAAAGCATGTTCCGGTAGCGAAAAGAGAAAACGGAAAAATAGTTGTCCAGGTTGGCTCAACCATTCATCCTATGACAGAAGAACATTATATTGAATGGATTGCCGTTGTAAGCGATGATGGCACAGAAAGAATTTCCTTGTCTCCATCAGATGAACCTAAAGCCGTGTTCTGCGACAGGAAAAACGCAGATATATACGCATATTGTAACCTTCATGGATTATGGAAGAGCAGTATTGATTAATTAAAAGCTAATTGATTTGAAAAGCTATAGCAATAGTTTGCTAAACGTGCTTGAAGCCCGGCAGTCTGATTCTTTGGGTTTCTACAGATGGTTTGTTGGTTAATAAAAAAGTATGTAGTATATTATACGAAGTAGCAGAGTATACAAGAAAATTGATAAAACATACAGGAATCAGACCAAAGGCAGGAGACTTTAACGATGTATATCCTTGGCACGAGGATAGATCTGATTGATTTAAATGAAACTATGCGGCGCATACTTAAAGCTTTAAGCGCCGGGCAAAAACTGTGGATTGTTACGGCCAACCCCGAGCTTATTTATCGGGCAGAACATGATGAAAGACTTCGGACAACAATTGCTGCGGCCGACCTTGTCTTACCTGACGGAATTGGGGTGGTTTGGGCCGCCCGATTATTG
>JAAYII010000375.1 GCA_012523535.1 Peptococcaceae bacterium | reverse complement strand
TTGCAGGATTGATCTGGAAATAAGGCTCATGATTGAGGAAACGAACATCCGGGATCTGGAAATGCTCTGAATGATGGAAAGGCATAAAACCGTGACCCGTGGACAAAACCAGTGGGTACTCCTTGGCCAATTCCGGATGGTCTATCTCGTTTTCAACAGGTCCTACATATTCCGGCATGGGCGGATACCCCAAATCTTTAAGAACGGTAGAATAAAGTTCAACCTTGCCCGAAGGCGTAGCAAATCCTCTTTCCAAATATTTTTGGTATTGACGCTCCGGAAAGTGGTAGCGCCAATATTCTACAAACTCGTCATAACTTTCACTACCATAGCCCAGGGGTTCAATTTTATATAAATAAGCATCTTCCACCGTTTCCCAAGGCCACATATCCTCTTGTCCTAAACGAATTCCAAGGTCTCGCCAGAAATTATAATCATTGCGTCGTTCGTACATCGGTTTTATTGCCCGCTGAGAAGCGATCAGATAATCCGAACAGCCGTAACTGCTGGTTATTGTCGGCCTTTCCAGTGCCCCGGCAATCGGCAGGACATAATCGGAGAGAGCGGCCGTGGGAGTCATCCAATATTCGCAAGTTACCAGAAAATCGACTTTCCTTAAGGCTTCCAAGACCAATTTACTCTCGCCGTAAGAGTTGATCGGATTGGTGGCTGAAACCAAAAGCGCTTTAACAGGATAAGGCTCGCCTGTTATAATCGCTCTAAATACCGAAGGCGGATGAGCCTCGCACATCCATTCGGCGGTCGGTGCTTTTCCCCAGTACTTCTTGCTCATCTCGACAATCTTACTGTAACCGGGCCAAGTTAGCAATTTAAATTTATCGGCACCAAGCTGTTTGGCTTTTTGTTCATCACTTAAGTATTCATTGGCTTCCATTTCCTCATCGGTTATAAACTCCATGCTGGGGCCGGTTAAGAGATCAGACCCGGGTATATCAAGGTTACCGGTAATGGCGCGTATCAATGTTCGGGCATGAATGGCCGACCCTGAAGCCCTACCCTGTTGATCCATGGCGACTCCCCACTGAATATTAGCGGGTTTATTCAGCGCATACATCCTGGCACTTTCCCGGATAAGGTCGGCACTAAGCCAGGTTAAAGGCTCCGCCCACTCCGGCGTAAACTGTTCCACATGATTGGCTAGCTCGCTGAAACCTTGACAATAATTCTCCACAAAATCCGGGTCATATAAACCCTCATAGATAATAACATTTAACCAAGCCAAAGCTAGAGCAAGATCGGATCCCGGACGCAAAGGCAACCACAAGTCTGATTTAGCGGCAGTTTCCGTAAATCGTGGATCAATGGTAATAATTTTTAATCCTTTTTCTCTCAAAGTACTGAGATGACTCATTTCGGGCATACTGGAAGCCCCCGGATTCTGTCCCCATAAAACGATACAGCGGCTGTTGGCTAAATCAATTTCAAAGGGACTCCAACCGCAAATCGCCGTTTCAATCATAAAGGTTGGGATCCAACATAAATGCGAATTATGGAAGCCGTTTGGACTGCCGAATAAATTCATAAACCGACGGCGAGCCCAGTCGTCAGTGCGTTGTGTGCCCCCGGCAGTAGCCACGGCCTCCGCGCCATATTCTTCTCTGATTTGAGACAGTTTAGCCGCAATTTCATCCAGGGCTTGATCCCAGGAAATTCTTTGCCATTTACCTTCTCCCCGTTTACCAACCCTCTTTAAGGGATAATTAATCCGATCGGGATGGTCCAGGTGAAGCAAAGCAATATTGCCCCGGCAACATAATCCGCCGGTGTTGGTTGGGAAATCAGGGTCACCTTCAATAGCCAGCACCTTATCATCCTTGACATAAGCAAGCACTCCGCAGTTCTGGTGACAAAAATAACAGCAAGATTTTTTGACCTGAATCCCTTCCTGTTCAAAATCGAAATTTCTCTTCATCTCTTGCCTCCAGCTCTATATTTACAAAATATAAAAATTAATATTTTATCCCGCAATATAATGCTGCAAATTATATGCCAATATCCCAGCCTTAATAAATGTTATAAATTCAACAATTGTAAAAGGATTATTAATTGAGCTTTTTCATTATGAAAAATCTTTTTTCACTTTTATATTCCATCAGCAGTTGATTACAATTAAGCAGGGGACATTCCTTATAAAAGGTGTGTCCCCTTGTGGTTATACCTATTCTTTTATGTTAACGAACAGTATCAAAATAAAAAAAGTATTAAATTAATTTTCAGCAGGTTTATTGGGTGTCTCCGCCGGCAATTCCGTCTTGCAGAAAGGACATACCTTTTGTCTTACTCCACCGACTACTGGTATCTTTTTCTTACAATTAGGGCACTCCACGGGTTTAGCCGCAGATGGGGGTCTAAAACACATTATATAATACCTCCTCGTTAAGATTTGCTGGTATAAATGCTCTTCATTAAATTCCAGCAATAACTATGCCAATTATTATCTGTATTAAGCTTAAAAAAATACTTCAAATATTTCTTGCCGGAATTGCCTGTTTTATGCCGGATTCAAAGCCCAAGCTTAAAACTATTTTAGTGACAAGGCAAAATTAAGCATAAAGATATACTTTAATACGAATTTCTTTTTGCGAATAGAGTATCGTTTTAGGATAACTAATATTGAATTTCATATTCTTTTAATTTTCTATAAAGGGTCGATTTACTGATCCCCAAAATCTCGGCGGCTGCAGGAATATGGTTCTCAGCCTTTAACATGGCCGCTTTAATAGCATTTTTTTCTATGTTATCCAACCTAAGGGCGCTATCGTCATTGTAATTATCCATCATATCTTCCACCTTGGTCGGTATGATATCCGCATTAATATAAGCAGGTAAGTCTTCGGCGGTAATAATGCCGTTCTGGGCGGTAATAACAGCATAAATCATAGCGTTTTGCAGCTGTCTGACATTGCCGGGCCATTCGTATTCATTGATTTTAGCTTGGGCTGCCGGGCTAATAACCGGAACCTTCCAGCCTTGTTTCCGGCAATATTTTTCGATAAAATATTTGCTTAAAATCTCTATATCCCCTTTCCTAGCCCGTAGAGGAGGAATATTAACAGTCAATACCGACAACCGGAAATAAAGATCTTCCCTGAACTGGTTTTCTTTAACCATTTTATAAAGATTTTTATTGGTAGCGGCAATAAGCCTGAAATCTACTTTAATATAACGTCGTCCCCCTACCCGCATAACTTGTTTGTCTTCAATGGTTCTAAGCAAAATGGCCTGCAGTTCAAGGGGCATGTCGCCAATTTCATCGAGGAACAAAGTTCCGCCATGGGCCAGCTCGATTTTACCGGGCCTGCCGCTGCGATCCGCACCGGTAAAACTTCCTCCTTCATAACCAAAAAGTTCACTTTCTATTAACTCTCTGGGTAAAGCGGCACAATTGACGGCGATGAATGGCCCATGCGGGCGATTTTCGTTGTGGATTGCTTGAGCAAAAAGTTCCTTTCCCGAACCACTCTCCCCGATTAAAAGAATATTTTCAGGGGAATGGGCAAAACGACGAGCTAGATCAACTACTTTTTTTAAACCCGGATCTTGGCCAATAATATCTTCAAAACGGTACTTGACAATTGACCCAGAACGCTTGGCCACCATGGCATTAATCTTTTCAGTATGATTGAGCCTTAAAACTGCCACATCTACGTCTTTGCTGGACTGATTAAGGATGGGACGAATATTGATCATATATGGCTGTTCGTCATTTTTGACGAAGATTGTCTCCTCGATATCCATCTGCTTACCTTTGTGGACCAATGACATTACTTTCGAATGCTTGCCTAAAAACTCCTGAATGTTACGGGTCCCGATTTCATCAGGTTTCATATTCAAAATTCTTAAACCTTCCTGGTTTGTATGGACTATTTTCCCTTCATAGTCAACAGTGATTATCCCTTCATCAATAAAGGCCAATGTTGCTTCCAGTGTATTATGGGCTGTCATTAGATTGTCGTTTACTTTTCTAAGATCGTCGTAACTTTCTTGCAATTTTAAATTGCTCTTGTTCAATTTCATTTGGGCTTCTACGGCGGCGGCAATGGAAGTAATCAAGGCAAGGGTATGGGTACGCCAATTCTCAAATCCTTTCTCCCAGGGCTTTTCGACTAACGGTTGGCTTAGGATCAGAGTGGCAATTGCTTCTCCTTTTTCATCCATTATCGGAGCAGCCGAAGCAATGATGTTTTCCAAAGCCACGAGATAATGCTCAGGCCCCATTAATTGCACCGGCCGTTTAAGGCGCATGGACAAAGAATGGACATTCGTGCCGACCGTATTTTCATTCCAAATCAATCCATCAGTGGGTATCCTCATCATTTCTCCTTCCTGTAACAGGAAGGCACCATTTTTTTCACATAAGTATAATACATAGCCCGATGTAAGTACGGCCATATCCTTAAAGGTATTGATTATAGGTCGAACAATATTGATCAGTTCGCGATTATGCTCTAAAATCTTGCGATGCTCTTCAAGAGTCAAATGGGGCTCTGTTGCTTTAATAAAAGGATTAATACCCATTTTTCTCGATCTGATCCAAGATGCGGCAACTTCTTTGCTCATATAAGGATTAGCAAGCGGATCTTCATCAGTATTCTGCAAAAATCTCTTTTTGCATTCCAAAATCCCTTCCCAGCGTTCTTTGGTCATTGACTGGTAATGGTCCACTCTAGTCCCTCCAAAAAAACAAAATTTTTAGCGTTAACGACAATATATTTTGCTTAAATTGTCTAACATAATTGGACCAAGCCTATCATTACCCATTATACAACTTTTTTTACACTATATAAAATGTTGGAATCGGTCTAAAACCTAAATAATTAATACCTGCTTTCTCCACCATAGAAACCGGTCCCATCTCCGGAAAGAAAGTTTAGGGATGGAGTAAATCGGGCAAGTTTAATGACAATAGAAGATGCCTTCAAGAATGAAGGCATCTTCTTATATCGGTATTTGTTTATACTGTGTTTATTCATTCTCTGTTTTTTAGGGTGTCCCCTAAAAATTTGATAGATAGTTTTTACTGATTCCTTTTACTTATATAGAAGTCAACGTTTTCTTTAGTGCAGGGGAAAGCACCTGTTTGAACAAGAGGAGTTTGGGTATAACCCTCTGTTATGGCAGTACTACCGGTTTGGATATGGTTAAGTAAAATTAGCATAGAAGCAAAGCATTGACTAAAGTCATCCATATAACTGGTTCCGTACATGGTACCCTCTTTGATTGCGTTCAAAGCGTTGGGGAATCCTTGGCAGCCCCATACTAAGATTTCACCGGTTTTACCGGCTGCTTGAATTGCTTGGACCGCACCGAGGGCTAAATCGTCGGAAGCTGCAAATACAGCGTCAATTTGGTCACCGTGTTTGGTAATCAGGTCGCGCATAACCTGGTTGGCATTGTCCAAGGACCAAGCTTCAATGTTTTGATAATCTAAAATATTGATGCCGGTTTTATTGTTTTGTTCCAGCCATTCTTTAAAGCCGAGGCTGTGTTTGGTGCTGGTCATTTGAGCTGCAGGAGCATCAAGAATTACAATGTTGCCCTGATCGTTAAGTGCTTTGCAAAGTTGTTCCGCACCAACCTGGCCAGCCATATAGTCACTACCTTTTGTTCCTACAGTATGAACAGTAGAAACTTGTAGATTAAGAGCCAACACCGGGATACCCGCTTCTTCAGCTTCTACAATTGCCTTACCGACAGTCTCCGGATCCATCGGTTCAATAATGATTCCGTCGTAATTCTGGGTAATGCACTCGTTGATCATGGTTATCTGTTTGGAAGGATCGTATTGGGGGTCAAATACTTGTAGTTTAATGTTGGGATAAGCGGCCAAGGCTGTTTCAAAACCATTTACTGCCGTGGCACAAGCAACACCGGAAGTGCTCAATGGAATAAATGCAATCTTTAGCTCTTCATTTTCAATGTCTTTACCCATTTTAGCAGGTGTGCCTGTTTGGTCCCCCCCGGGAGCATCGGCAGAATCGGAGCTGCTGCAACCGGTAAACATTGTAAAGGTTACCAGCAGGAGTGCAACGAGGATAAGAGCAACTACTCTCTTTTTACTCATCTTTCTCTACTTCCTTCTCTTTCTTTTTTTTATTAATAAATTGAGTATGTTTGACACCTACTCAATTTACTAACATATTTAGGTGTATCGACGAATACATTACTCTATTTATTTCAATCATCTGCCTGCACTAACAAAAATAACATAAGCGCAATTTTCTGTCAATCAATAAAATTTCTAAAATTCGATTGGTGTCAAATATTATCGTAAAAAAGCAGGCTGCTAAACAAAATTGTTAGCAGCCTCATCGCTTTTACCGTTATTATTGGCAAACACTTAATTATTTGCCTTTTTTTTATTATTTGCCCTTATTGCAGTTGAGATTGACGTGAAGTAGCAATAATTTCGTCAACATTTTCCGCAGTGCAAGCGAAGGCAGGAGTCTGGATAATCGGGGTTTCAGTAAAGCCTGCTGTTTGATAAGTAAGACCGGTTTGAACACAATAGAGGGTCATAAGTATTGCGGTGGACAATTCTTGATAGTAGTCCATGAAACTTGTTCCATACATTGATCCATCTTTAATCGCCTTAAGGGCATTGGGGAATCCGCCGGCACCCCAGACTTTGATTTTACCGGTTTTACCGGCCGCTTGAATTGCCTGAACTGCACCAAGTGCTAAATCGTCCGAAGCTGCAAATACAGCGTCTATATTATCCCCATGTTTGGTGATAAGGTCACGCATAACCTGGTTGGCAATATCCACCGACCAGTTGTCAATATTCTGATAATCAATAATTTTCATCTCAGTCTTATTGTTTTCTTTCAGGTAGTCTTCAAAACCTGCAGAATATCTGACACTGGCCATTTGGGCAGCGGGAGCATCAAGAATGACGATATTGGCTTTGTCATTAAATAATTTACATAGCTCTTCCGCACCAACTTGACCTGCCATGTAGTCGCTGCCTTTAATCCCTAAAGCATGGGGCTGGGAGACTTGAAGGTTAACCGTGCAAACAGGAATACCGGCATCTTCCGCGTTTTTAATGGCGATACCCACTGTCTCGGGATCCATAGGCTCAATCAATATAGCGTCGAATCCTTGAGTAATGCACTCCTCGATCATGGCAACCTGTTTACTGGGATCATATTGAGGGTCAAAGGTTACCAATTCTATATTCGGATAGACGCTCAATTGATCTTCCATTCCTTTAAGTTCCATGGCGCAAGCCACACCTGAGGTGCTCAAGGGAATAAAGGCGATCTTAAGAGATTCTTGCTCAATGTTTTTTCCTTGCAGTGAGGCTCCGCCACCTTCTCCTCCGGGGGCTTCCGAACCAGCCGGTTCCGAACCACTACTACAGCCTGTGATAAGTGTGAGTGAGACCAGCATCAACACGGCAAGGATAAGTGAAATTACCTTTTTCTTGTTTTTCATTCTTTCCCCTACTTCCTTTTAGTTTTTTTTTAATAAAAACCACATTATTAACTGCGAAGTAGGCAATGAACGTTAAAGGTATTCTATTACGTATAAATTTTCACTACCAAATTATCACAGATAAGATTGGCAGTCAATATTTATCCTTACCTCTGATACTGTTATTATCACTAAATTCTAAAAATTTTTAAATGTCATTCAATTTTTTATCAGTTTTCATTGTAAGCCCGAGTAACAATCTCGTTAATAGTTTCCGCCGTAACAGGAATGGGGGCCGGGAAAGCACCAAGGAATTTTACCGCCATAGATAAGGCTTTTATGACCTCATCGGCTACTAGCGGAATTAGATCGTCAAGTTTCAAACCGTAATCTTTCATGGTCGGTAATTCAAGAGCTTTCATCAGCGATTGAGCCGCTTGATACGCCGCTTTTCCGATTTCTTCCGGACTTGCGTCCTCAGCAACCTGTCCACCCAAAGCCTCGGCAATAAACCTGACTTTATCCGGACAGGCAGGAGCAATCATCTCCAGTACCTGGGGCAAAGTCATAACACAGGCATTACCATGAGGAATATGCCATTTGGCACCCAGTACCTTGCCTATGTCATGGGGGAAATGACACATAGGACCGAGCATAGAAATACCTGCCAGGGTGGAGGCTTTCATCATCCCTTCGCGGGCTTCATAGTTCGATCCGTCTTTATAGGCTGTTATAATGTATTTCCCAATGAGTCGAATGACTTCTTTGCCCATTGTTTCACAATAAACATTAGCCAAAGTGGATGTGAAGGATTCAATAGCATGACAAAGGGCATCCATTCCAGTGGAAGCAGTAATGGCCGGTGGTAAGCCTAAAGTAAGTTCCGGGTCAACAATTCCCAAATTAACCGCAGCACCCAAACCGTTAACGTTTGTCTTAACATTATTCTTGGTATCGGTAATAGCACCGCCGGGTGTACATTCGCTTCCGGTTCCGGCAGTTGTCGGAATAACGATTAAAGGTTTGCCTGGTTTATTAAGCATCATGCCGCGTCCGAAATACTGGCTGAGCGGCGGAGGATTGGTCAGTAGGGCTTTGGCTGCTTTTCCTGTATCAATAGAGCTGCCACCTCCGATAGCCACAACTCCGTCAACATTTTCTTTTACCCCTAAAGCACCGGCTTCTTCACAGGACCAGTCAGGCGGATCCGGCAGGACCCCGTCATAACAAACCGTTTCTACCCCGGCAGCATGGATATTTTCCAGAATCTTGTCCACAATGCCGGCGTTTTTCACACCCTTGTCAAAGACAACCAGGACTTTTTTCATGTTAAATTCTTTGCATTTCTCTCCTACCAGTTTTGAAGTCCCTCGGCCAAACAAAAGTGGATTGGTACTGACAAAAACACTTGGCATAGCTTTCTCCTCCATATTGAATTATTTTAATACCTAAATAGTTATATTAGGTAATTGGACATAAGGAAGTATAAAACCCTAAATATTTATTATAGGCTTATATTAACACTAAATCCATAATCTGCATTTGTAATTTTTATATAAAATTTTTGCTTTATTTTTGTTTTTCTCTTGGTTTAAACATCAAGTTTGTATTTGAC
>JAAYII010000374.1 GCA_012523535.1 Peptococcaceae bacterium | reverse complement strand
GTCCTCCCCGCCGGCGATGCAAATAAAGACGGAATTGATGATTTGTTCTTTTTATCAGAGCAAAAATTAAGGCTTGGATTATTTAACAACAGGGAAGGAATTGGTCTTTATTTTATCGATCTCCATATAGATTTTGAAGGGGTAATAGATATTGATCGTTGCTCGGCTTTAGGGGATCAAAACAGGGATGGGGTGGTGGAATTATTCTTGACTCGGCAATTGGAAGATAAAACAATTCAGGCCATTCTATCGGGTATAGACGGTAAATTAATCTGGGTGTATGAAGATAAAAGCGGGTTTGAAGGTAAAAGCTTTATCTCCCAAAATGCGGGAGTTGATTTTAATTTGAACGGCAGCTTGGACATCATATTATTTGGGGAAGATGAAAGAATAGAAAGCCGCCTGCAAGTTATCGACGGGAAAGACGGCAATGTATTATGGACTTATCGTGAATCAAACGGCAGCGGCGGTTTGATTGACCAACGGGAGATTTTCCGGATTCCGGCTTGTGTGGTTGACGACCTTAACAATGACGGTATACCTGAGCTGGCGGTTTCGAAAGCAGCCGAGGCTGGCAGAGGTTTAACAATTGAATTTTATGACATAGCGGGTGGATGGACTGAGCCCTATAAAGTCCTTACCATTCAGGGATTGCCGGCCGGGGAATTAAACCGCAATTGGGATTATGGGTTGCCGCTTCAAAACTTAGTATGGTCCACTGAGGCCAACTACCTGGTGATTACAACTTTTGGGAGTAAAGGCGAAGAAAGGATGCTTATTATTTATGATTATAAAGCAGGCCAGCCAATAGCCTTTTTACCTCATGACTATCGAAAAATTGCACCTGTAGCCGGTGGTTCTGTTCTGGCGGAAGATAGTCAGGGTCAAGTCGCTTATTATAAAATAATTACCGGCGGTCCTGCCGTCCAGGTAAAGCCAAAAGAAGAAAAGTTTTCGTTATGGCCTTTGTCTGTTGAATTGGAATGGAATTATGCCCAGGAAGCAGTTGTTACCAGAATTTATGTGGACAATGTTTTAGCTTTGGAAACAAATGAGGATTCGGCTGAAATTAAATTGCCAAGGGGGAATCATTTAATTGCTGTTGCCCAATATTTCTCTAATGGAGAAGTTACCTTGCAACAAATACCTATGAATCTTGCGAATAATTTCACTTCCTGGGTTTTTGGCGGTCTATTGGTGGCAACAGGACTGGCGCTGCTGTTTGGTTTACCTGCGCTTATGAGAATTTTCATGAGGATGGGTGTTAAAAATGTCTGGCAAAGCAGTAGTAATTCAAAATTTAAGCTATAAATACGGGCCCAAAATAGCTTTGCGAGATTTTAATCTTGAAGTCCAGACAGGAGTAATTCATGGTTTAGCGGGTCCTACGTCTGCGGGCAAAACTACAGTAATGAATATTTTGGCCGGTACAATTAAAGCGGTAGGAGGTATCGGTAAGATTTTTAATCACCGTTTGGGGAGCCTGGAGGCCAGAAAAATAACCGGTTATGTTCCTGCCCGGCCGGCTTTTTATTCTAATTTGACTGTGTGGGAATATCTTATTTACTTGGGTATGATATCAGGTTTAAGCAAAGCGGAAGCAGGACGGAGGGCGAATATGCTGCTAAAAGAGGTCGATCTTTATGAATTTCGGGACAAAAATCCCCTCGGCTTTACCCCGGGGATGAAAACTAAAATAGCTATTGTGCAGAGTTTTATGCCCAGTCCTCAACTGGTTTTGTTAGACGAACCGCTTACAGGGTTGGATGAGTCAGGCAGACAATCAATCTTGCAAATTATTCGGGAGTTGTCTTTTTCTCATGGCTCGACTGTGATTATTTCGGCCTTGAATTGGAGAGATATTGAGAGTATTGCCGCGGCTATAACTTTTGTGGATAATGGAAGGGCAATAATCAGTGCGGGAATAGATGAAATCAGAAATTTGTACAGTTTTGGAGTTTTTCGGCTAAATACTTCTGACAACCGTATTTTGCTCAATATACTGCCAAGGTTGGCTTATCTCCAACATATTATCCAAGTTGAAAACAATTGTGTTATGGTTATGACAAAAGCCAAAGAACAGTTTCGCAAAGATATACCGGCAATTATCAATAGTATAAATGCGGAGTTATACCATTTTTCCGAAGAAGAGGTAAATCAGAAAATCATCCAACGCTATCTCTTGCCGGATAAAGAGGTGTAAAAGTGGTAACGGTATTTATCCACAATCTGTTAAAAATATTGAAATTTAAGACAGTTTTGATTTACCTCTTGCTGGTGGAGGGAGGAACAACACTCTCTTTTTTTACAACAAGATATTTGTGGAGCCAGGGCTTTTTATCAAGCCGGTTTAGCAGCAGTACTTTTGTTTTCTTCCTTAACATAGGGTTTTATTGGATCTTGGGTCTTCCTTTGCTGATTTTCATTACTGTCGGGGAATTGGCCTTATTTTTAGAAGAAAGAAAAGAGGGGACGCTTTTATTACTCGTCAGCAAACCCATTGCCAGATACAAGTTAATTCTTGGTAAATGGCTGGCTTTAGTTTTTTCTGCACTGCTTCTTGGTTTTGGTAATATCTTAATTGCCGGCGGTTTAATCACTTATTTCATTTGGCCGGATTTTGAAGCTATTTGTCACTTAGTCGAGCTAGTGCCTTTTTTTACCTTGTTTATTTTATTTATTGCTTGCTGTCTACCCGCAATTGCCGTTAGCTTGCCGTTTTTTATATGTTCCAAAAGAATACTAAACATAAGAATTGTTTTACTCAGTCTCCTGTTCTATCTTGTTAATCCTTTTTGGAATAGTTTTACAAGGCGTCAGCTGGGAATGGACTATTTAATAATTGCTGAAAATATCAACGGGATGATTGAATTTATCAGTTCTGCCAATGTTTTTATCCCGATAATAGTATGCATTTTTGCAGGAAGCATCCTGTTTTTATTGGCTGCTATCAGGAAATTCGACCATATGGATATATATTAGGTTGGCCTATTGTTACCTCTGAATAACTATAATATAATTATTAGTAAAATTTACCTTAAAAGTATAATGCCATAATAGTATGTATTGCACCGCATTGAATAATATCACAATAGTGTATAATGTAATGTATAGCCAATAAAATTATAAGAGTAATAAAATTTTCAGGAGTAATGCAGATGACTGATACAAAGGATCTTAATAAAATTCTTAGAGAAAAAGGTTATAAGTTTACTACCCAAAGACAGCATGTCTTTGAAGTGGTTTCCGAAAATGAAGGAATGCATTTAAACAGCCAGGAAGTTTATGAGCTGGTCCGAAAAAAGTATCCTGAGATAGGGGTGGCAACAGTCTACAGGACTTTAGCTCTATTAGAAGAAATGGGTCTAATTTACGGAGTTGACTTTGAAGATGGATTTCGTCGCTACGAAGTAACCAAAGATGACGAACAGCATCGTCATCATCACCTTATTTGCATTGAGTGTGGCTCCATT
>JAAYII010000402.1 GCA_012523535.1 Peptococcaceae bacterium | reverse complement strand
GTTCTCTTACTTACAGTTCCCATTATTACACCAATCGTTGTGACGATGGGGTACGACCAGGTTTGGTGGGGCATCATGATGGTTAGGTTTATAGAAATGAGTATGATTACCCCTCCATTCGGATTAAATTTGTTTATCATGACCAAGGCCATCGATACGCCTTTGTCAGTACTTTATCAAGGTGTTTGGCCCTTCTTGATTGCCGATGTCGTCCACGTAGCATTACTGATAGCTTTTCCGGAAATCGCTCTATGGTTGCCAAACAGCATGAAAGCAGCATGAGGCAAAAGAAACGTGAAAAAAAGAAAGCCATCAGCCGCATCAGGTGGAATACTGCGTGTTTCGCTAAGGTTGAAGAGAAAATTATAGAACAAAAAGCAGCCCAGGGTTGGGTGCTTTTTAATATCTCCCGAAAAAGGTTTTTGGGTTGTCATCAGTGATTTCGCCAGGAAAAGCCATGCCGTACTTTGTATGTTATGGCAACACGGCACGGATACTGAAAAAAGCTTTCCTTAAGCCTTCGGATACTATCTTATCCCATGCTTCGTCACTAATCTGATCAGCAATAAATATTGTATGAATCATTTACCGCATCAGCCTGATTCACTAAAATGTCCACCATGCCATACTGACAGCAACTACATTAGCCCCTGCCATTGCTAAGACACACACCGTAGCTTTGAAAATTTCGGAAAAACAGCCGAATATTACGGCTGTTTTTCTACAAAGATCAAAAAAATCCAACTTAAACCCTCCTGTAATTAAATTTCGCACATGCAATGAAAAGCGTCATGAATAGCCTGCATCAGGTTGTGGGGATAACGGGCATCTCCGATAACAAAAACATCCTCCGCCAAACCTTCAAACTCACCGGCCATTTCACTTGACTCGAAACCTAACGATAAAACAATTGAATCGCATGGTATCTCATATCGTTTCCAGTGCTTGTCCATAATCACGGCACCCTTTTCATTAACGGAATCCAACATGACCTCAAATATAAATTTTGCACCCTTTTCTCTTAAAAGATAAGCAATACCTCGAGGACCTTCCGGGCCTGCAGCTCCATTTCGGTTATGATAGGGACTTTTTGGCAACATATCAATGATCGTTACCTTCTTACCTTTATCAATCAGAGCCAAAGCGCATTCCAGCCCAACGAGCCCGGCTCCTGCAATTACGACATTGTCACCGACCTTTACTTTGCCGGCATCAACGTCACCTACCCAGACCATTTTTCCTGGTACTTCGCATGGAATCAACGGGATAATCGGCTTTGAACCGACCGCAACGACAATTGCATCCGGATTTTGCGCACTGACAAGACCAGGGTTAGCTTCCGTATTCATCCTGATGACAATACCGGGCGTACTTTTTACTCTGCGGATCAACCATTCCAAATAACGCCTCATATCGCTCTTAAAAGGATGAATTGAGGCCAGCCTGAGATTCCCGCCTAATTGATCCAATTTTTCATAGAGTATAACTTCATGGCCTCTCTCTGCAGCAGTAATCGCAGCCTGCATCCCAGCGGGTCCTCCACCGACAACGATAATCTTTTTCTTCCTTCTGGCTGGCGGAATATACTTGTATTCCAGTTCCCTGCCTACTATGGGGTTAACCGCGCAAACAACAGGCTGAGATTTTTCGCCGGTTGTCCTGATGCAAGTCATGCAGCGAGTGCAAGGTCTGATCGTGTCTTCCTGACCATTTCGCGCTTTATTGGCAAATTTAGGATCGGCGATATTAGCCCTTGCCATGGCAACTACATCGGCTTTGCCGCTAGCGATAATCTCCTCGATCATATAGGGATCATTAATTGAACCCACGGTAACCACCGGCACATGCAAATGCTTCTTAAATGTTTCGGCATAATGGACATTATAACCATGCTTAAAATATGGTGGCTGCATAATGTTAATAGTCAATAGCGAATTTGCTAACACTCCCGCAGAAACATGCAGAAGGTCGATTTTATCCTGGATCATCTTGGCAAATTCAAGCATTTCATCCTGTTTCATGCCCCCGGGCACCATTTCGTCGGCACTAATCCTCAGCTCTATCACAACATTTGGACCAACGACTGACCTGACCGCATCAATTACTTCAATTGGAAATTTAGCCCGCGCAGCCAAATCTCCCCCGTAATTGTCATCGCGCCGGTTGGTGCGCGCCGAAAGGAACTGGCTAAGGAGGTGCCCATGCCCGCAATGGATCATGACCATTTCAAATCCCGAATCGGCACAACGTTTGGCAGCTTTGGCAAAACCTTCGATCACATCGTCAATCATTGCCTGAGTCATAGCAGTAACCGGAATACGTTTTCTACCTTCCTCATTTGCAGCCAGTTCCTCCCTCATGGATATCAGGGGCGAACTTGAAATTGGGGGTAAACCGCTACTGATAATCTGGCTGCCATTATGGTTAATCTCAATGGAGGCCTTAGCCCCATACTTTTGGATGGCTTCTGCGATTCTGGACAAACCGGCCATAACATCATCGGTACCCAAGTTCAATTGGAACCGGTGTCCTTTGGCATGGACAAAGTCAATAGGAGACTCTCCGATTGTAACTATACCTACACCTCCCCTAGCAAATGATTTATAGTATTCAATCATTTCATTGGTAACATAACCATCGGGAGAAGCAAGCATATGACAGGCAGGAG
>JAAYII010000373.1 GCA_012523535.1 Peptococcaceae bacterium | reverse complement strand
GGTAAGGAAAGTACTCGATCACTTTGGCCAGCAGTTCTTTTTTGCCAAAGAATGATTGAAAGGATCCTATTAAGCTATTTTGCCTGTCTTCCATATCATTTTTATTGACCATTACCATTGAGCTTGCCCTTCCATTGTATCCTTTGAATTGTTTTCTTTTATCATATATAGGGTAAATTATAAGAGATAATTGTAAATTAATACTTATTTTTTAACTGTTCCTTATTTTAGGGAGCATAGCATATAAGATGTCCCCAAATTTATAGGGCAGTACCTTTTTTGGGAATAAACAGTTTGCTCATATCTACACCTTCCAGCGTCAGCAATTTTACCTTGATGGCAATGCCGCCCCCGTAGCCAGTGAGACTGCCGTTAGAGCCGACTACCCGGTGGCACGGGATAATGATACTGATTGGGTTATGACCTACAGCGCCGCCCACCGCTTGGGCTGCCATTTTGGACATACCTCTTTCTGAGGCGATTCTTTTGGCGATTTCACCGTAAGTTGTAACGCTGCCGTAAGGTATTTCACAAAGGATTTTCCAAACGGCTTTCCGAAATTCCCCGCCGGCCGGCGCCAGCGGAAGTTCAGCTATCTCTGGTTTTTCCCCGGCAAAATAACGGTCAAGCCATTCCTGTGCAGCTTTAAGGGCCGGAATCCCGGCAGCTTGGACGGCTTTTGCCCGACTAAGATCAGGGTAGTATCTTTGCTTTTTTTCAAACCATAGCCCAGTCAGACTTGGGCCGTCGCTGGCTAAGATTATCTTTCCCAGAGGAGAAGAATAATAGCTTATATAATAATCCATAACTTTTTAACCCTCACCTTGATCTTTAATAGAGTAAACCAGTGTCGGGAATTGATTTGGCTTTATCCTTTAAGATTAATCCCTTTGGTAAACAATTTTCCCGTCCACCATGGTCATTACAATCTTGGTTTGATCGATGGTTTCAGGGTCGATGGTGAAGATGTCCCTGTCAAGAACCGTGAAGTCGGCAACTTTGCCCGGTTCGATTGAACCTCGAACGTCTTCCATATACTCTTGGTAGGCTCCGCCCATGGTGAACTGACGGACAGCCTCTTCAACCGTTATGGCCAGATCAGGACGATATACTTTTCCTGTAACGCGGGAGCGTCGTGTCACCGCCGCTTGGATAGTATGTAGCCAGTCACCGTATTCCCCGCCTACGGCATCGGAACCGTTGGCAATATGACAGCCCATATCTACCAGGTGTCTAAGCCCCATAAGCGCCTCCCCTTTTTGCCGGCCGCAACGTTCTATGGCGATTTCATAATTATAGTCGGCCAGAGCGGATTGGGCGGAAATCCCGATTCCATGCTTTACGGCCCTCCGCAGATCTTGCAGGTCCCCCAGCACATCTCCATGTATCAGGTAATGACGCCGGGGTTTACCCGGGTTGGCCTGCTGAGCGGCAATAATGGCGTCGACGGCCGCTTGGACGGCTCTGTTGCCAATAGCGTGTATACCGACCTGGTATCCGCGGTCATGAACAAGTTGAATAATCTTTCGCAGTTCCTGTTCCTGTTCCTCATCGCTGGCGTCAGGACCGAGAAAACATGATTTCCCGCGCTGGCCGGGGGCATCGGCATAGTCTTCTTTCATCCAGGCGGTGTGGGTCATGTACAGCCCGTCGCAGAAAAGCTTGATCAGGTGCAGATCCAGCCAATTCCGGTCCGGAAAGTCCGGGAAGGGGAAATTGTCCAGATCGTTTTTTAGAATATCGTAGGATTGTTTGCCGTCCTGGCCGGAGTAAAAACCAAGAGAAACGCGGGCTGTCATCAGGCCCTCTTCCTGCAGTTTGCGATAAGCAAAGATGGCGCGCTCGCCGGAGGCTCCGGACTCCCGGTTATTATTGGCGGGTCCCAACAGGCAATCCGTGTAACTGGTGTAGCCCCAGCTGTTTAAGAGTTTCTGCCCTTCTACCAGATTGTTTTTTATTTCATCCACCGTCAAGCGCGGTATCTTGGAAAAAATAAGCTGTAAGGCCCTGACTTCCTGAAAAATCCCGTTTAGTTCGCCATTTGCGTCTCGCTCGATTTCTTTTTCGGGCAAATCAGGGGTTTCCCTGGTAATTCCGCAAATTTCCATGGCTTTGCTGTTGACCAGGAAGGTGTGCCCGTCCCGGAAGGTAATGACAACCGGGTGATTGGGAGTTACGGGATCAAGATCATGACAGGTAACGCTGCGCCCTTCCTCACGGCATTCTGCTATACAGTCGGATTCCAGGCAGGTTCCGCGAATCCAGGCGCCAGGTGGAAGGGTTTTGGCCCGTTCGGCAAGAATTGCTCGTAAATCATCCAGGGTCTTAATTCGTGTGCGACTACAATCCAGGCAATGTAGATTGTCGATATAATCGCTAAGGTGAACATGAGCGTCATGAATTCCGGGGAGAATGACTTTTCCTGCCAGGTCAATGACGCTGGTGCTGGAACCGACATAGTCCTTAATCTCCCAGTTCTCACCAACGTCGATGATCCATCCGTTTTTTATGGCAATGGCACGCTTGAAGCTGAAGTTCCGGTCAACAGTGGCAACTTTTCCGTTTAAAAACACGGTATCGGCAATGACCATCTTTTCAACCTCCTTTGTATTGTTTTCTTATCTGTTCAATTCTTAAATCCTATTTTAACATTGTTTTTGAAAAACTTGTCTTTTTCTTTGTTAAACGGTTAAAAAAAGAAAACGCCATTTTTCGGCGTTGGGCATAGTTTGGTAATCTGCATATCAGACGATTGATCCTTTTCTCGCTGCTTATAATCCAATATATTCAGCATAAGCCGATTTGGCGGTCTGATCGTCTTTGACGTTCTTAATGATTGCCCGTCCATCTTGAAACAAGGTAATTTCCAAATTGCTATTAGAGGCAGAAAAATTCAGAGTAAAGGGGTTATATTTGACCGTGCCTAAGTTTTTCAGTTTCTCCGCCATGGTTTGAAAGTCGATATCTCCGGCCTTGGCCGGGATGACCTGGATGGAATCCCGGCCACATAGACTGACGGTATAAGAACCCTTGACGCTGTTCAGATATTCAAACTTGTGCTCCACGCAGGCCAGGCAGCGGGGGTTTTGTTCTATATCCAAATAAGTAAACTGATTATACCAGATATTTACCACGCATAGTTTGCGATTGATTCGAGGACTGCCAATCAGTATTTTAATTGCTTCTGTAGATTCCAGACAGCCGATAATTCCGGTAATCATTCCTAAGACTCCGGCGGTACTACAGGTGGGATGCGATCCCGGGGCGGGCAGTTCCGGGTGAAGGCAACGTAAACAGGGGGTCTGGCCGGGAATAATGTTCATGGTTAGCCCGGATCCGGCCAGTGCAGCCCCATGAACCCAAGGAATATTATTTTTCAAACAAGCATCGTTGATCAAGAGACGAGTTTCCAGATTATCGGTACCATCGACCACTAAATCCATACCGTCCAGGATGCTTTCAACGTTGCCGGAATTGACATCTTTTAAGACCGCTTCTATCTGTATTTCAGAATTGATTTTTTCTAAGTGTTTGACGGCTGCAACGGCTTTTGGCATCTGATCGGCGGCATCCTGCTCATTATATAAAGTCTGGCGCTGAAGATTACTGAGTTCCACATAATCCCGGTCTACCAATCGAAGATAGCCTACCCCCGCTCTGCATAGATTGTTGGCAATGACGGTGCCCAAAGCGCCCATGCCTATTACCGCAACCTTTGATTGTAAAAGTTTTAGCTGACCTTCTTCCCCAATTTCTTGAAAGATAGTCTGTCGGGAATACCTGTCTAATGGTCTCATAATAATCAACCCTCCAACTGTAAATTGACTGTGTAATTTTAACTTTGCCCTGCGATCGCTGCTACGGCCTGCAACAGAATGTCGATTTCTTCTTCGGAATTGTAATAGCTGAGGCTGATGCGTATGGTTCCGTTCTCTAGGGTTCCTAAGGTCCGGTGTGCATCTGGAGCACAGTGCAACCCGGCCCGCACCGCAATCTCAAAGGCCTGATCCAGAATCATCGCCGCTTCCAAGGAATCCATCCCTTTTATTTGAATTGATACCACCGCTGCTCTCTTCTCCGGTGTATCCGGTCCAAAAACAATAATTCTGGAGATGTTATGAAGGCCTGACAATAACTTGGTCATAAGTAAATGTTCTTTGTGTCTAATTCTATCTATTCCCTGTTCCAGGATAAACCTTACCCCTGCACCAAGGCCTGCGATTCCGGGCATGTTTGGTGTCCCGCTTTCATAGCGGTCAGGGCTGAAAAGCGGCTGAAGGAGGGATTTTGATTCACTTCCGGTACCGCCTTGTTTGAGAGGATTGAGGCAAAGGTCCTCGGCAATGTACAATCCGCCTACACCTTGAGGTCCGAAAAGTCCTTTATGGCCTGGAAAAGCCAAAAGAGAAATATTCATTTTTTGCACGTCAATGGGAACAATCCCTGCCGTTTGGGCAGCATCCACCAGAAAAACAACTCCATGGCGACGGCAAATGTCACCTATCTCAGCAATTGGATTAAGAGTGCCGGTCACATTGGAGGCGTGATTTAACACCACCATTCGGGTATTTTCTTGGATTGCATTTTCCACATCCACTGGATTTATTCCCGTAAGCGGCGAGGTTTTAACTTTTGTTACGGTAATCCCCATTTCTTTTAAGGCTTCAACCGGTCGGCTTACGGAGTTGTGCTCCATGGAACCGGTAACCAAATGATCACCTGGTTGCAATATCCCTTTGAGCCCTAAATTTATCGCTTCCGTAGCATTTAAGGTAAAGATGATGCGTTCTGGGTTATCGGCGTTGAACAGCCGGGCTAGGAGAAGTCTGGTCTCCTCCAGTACTTTGCCTGCAGCAAGAGACATCTTGTGTCCGGAACGCCCCGGATTTCCTCCCCATTCTCGCATGGCCCGGTTCACAGCTTCATAGACACATTCCGGCTTCGGCCAGCTTGTTGCGGCATTATCCAGATATATCATCTCTATCCCTCCAAGTAGAGAAAGCTACATTAAAATTGTGATTGACTAATTAGGTTATTAATACTGAGATCGGCAGCATGGTTTTCGATTATATATAATGTCTATAGATTTTATAGGCTTTAAGCACATATTATGAATAGCTTTCGAATTTGTCAATAGCAATAGCGAAAAGTAAGTTTATGGTATTTTATTTTGCGTTTACAATCGTAGTCTTAATTTCTTCCTCCAGCTGTTCAATGCGGGAATTTTCCTTATTTTTAAGATATTGCAACTGCTCCAGAATGTCTGAAACTTTGTTTTTTACCTTGGATACACTTTCATGCGAATGCTTGATTTTGGACTGCATAAACCAATCGGCGATTAAGCCGTCAAAAAAGAAATCGGCAAATTTGGCAAACCCTCCTGTTTCCATCCAGATATCAGTGTGGAACTGAATATCGGCCAGTTCCGTTCGGAAGCTGCGCAACAAGCGCTGGGCTTCTTCTATTTTGCTTTCAGCGTCGTCAATATGGGAATGTTTGGCGAAAGTGCTAATCAGCCCTCCGCCCAGAAGATCAAAAATCCCCCATCCTAAGGCTTTATCCAGACTTTGTTCTGCTGCTTGCAAACATTCCGAGACGGCTTCGCCAGCTTCAATTGCTTCCTGAATTTCCTGAAGGTTGATCTTGGCCTGGTTTTGGGCGTTTTCAAGTTCAAATATTTTTTCTGCCGTTTCTCCATTCTCCTGCATTAATTCTGCCTTTTTTTGTGCGCATAGTTCCTCAAAGATCTGAGGGTAATGAAGGTATTGGCCTCGCTCTGCGGTCAGCTCAGCTATCCGGGCCTCCACGTCGGCTAAATCTCTTTTTGCCTGATCATATTTGAGTTTCGCAGCCAGGGCTTCTTGGCGTTCCTTGTCCATTTTCTCTTCAAAGCGGCCCAGTACGATATAAAACAAAGAAGCAAGGCCGGTACGCTCAAGCTTAAAGACATCGTCATTTTCTTTAAGCAATATCTTTTCAAGTTCATACTTGCGGCGTGCCAGTTCAACTTGTTCAACTTTCAAATCTTGAAGAATGGCGTCAATTTTATGCAAACGGGCAACGCTTTGTTGTGCCTGTTTTAATTGGATATCGTTTTCCGAACTCATTGCCAAACCACTCTTTTCCATACTCTATTTTATATTTATATAATATTTTATTGGGTTTTCTTCTTTTCCAATTATGCTTATCTTTAGCCCCTTGGCTCCCAAAGGCCAATGCTGATGCTGTGATTATCTGTATTAATAACAATTTGCTCGGCGATCTCCATCATTTCCTCTTTGGTAAAATCAACGGTGTTCATTTGATAAATAGCCAGATAAGTCAAGTTGGGAATTGTGTTTAGTTGCAAATTTATTTCATTGAGATTATTGCTGGCTTTGGAGAGATCGTAAATCTCACTTTCTGTTCGGTTTTTGTTTATTACGTTTGTTGGCTCGCTAAAAACTGTGAAATAAGTGTTGTCATTGCCGGTCAACGCTTTGTTTTTCCAGACATATAGCTCGGCACTTCTCTCCGGATAGGGATTTTCGAAATCCATATAAGTAACCCCGCCCAGACCCTGGCCATAATTATTGATCAGCCAGGGACTGCCTTTATCCTGGCGGACGAGGGTGAATCCGATATAAACGTTGTCCCCGCTTTGGTTTGGCACTTTGGTCCCGTCATACTGAACATTGATATAGGCATCCACCAAGGCAACGTTTTCTTTTGTCAGGCCCATTTTGGCCGCATCCGGATCTTCCAGAATATTTTGTAGATATTGGGTGTTTTCAACTACCTGGATACTATTAATGGAAAGGCTGATTACGCCAAAATCGTTTTTCATGCCTTCCAAATGTTTTGTCACTACTTCAACGGCCGCCTTTTTATCCGCTCGGCTGAGAATGGCAGTCTTTCCCGGATGGGAATTGGAGCAGCCTGCATAAAAAGCAAGAGAAAGAATGATTATCACAGGAGACATATCTTTTTACTCATTTTGAAACAATCCTCCTTTTCGAGCTTATTACCCGTCTAAATAGGAATCATCCCATCCATCATTAACTTAACAATTTTCTGTAAATCCTCGACTGACTGGCGAATACCAGTGCATATTTAATCGAGAGCGTCTAAGCTTTCTTTTTTGCAGCAGCTCTCGGCATAGTTCCGTCCCTTAGGCCCCTCGCTCCTAAGATAAGCCGCAAAAGCCTCCATGCAGTTGGCTGCATGCCTAATGTTTATTTTATTTCGACAGAGTTGTAGATCTACCCTTTTAATAAAAACTTTAATAAAAACGAAAGAGAGTAATAAAAAAATTCAGCCTTTTAGGCTGAAATGGTTTTATCTTGCAAACGATTAATATCGTTATTCTTTTATTTTTACCCACTCTGTGATTGAGCGATACAGAGCTTCTGTCTCTTGCGGGGTTTTACCGTTAACAATCACATAGCCCGGATTGTCCCCTTCCAGCTTGAGTACAACATATCCTCCTCCCTTGGCGTACATATAAAGCATGCATTTCCCGTAGCCATCCACGTGGAAATGACCAAAACTCTTATTTACTCCCCCGTAACCGTTGGTGCGCATACTCCGGGGAAGGTCATCCAGGGTGGAAACGGAAACAATCTTACTTTTTTCAATGCTTAGATCATACATCGGGGCATCAATTGTGATCTGGGAGCCGCTGTCCTTGATCACATAGTCCTTGGCTCCGCCGTAGAGTACAAAAATCAAAATGGCCAGTACCAGCACGATAATGCCCAGCCCCAAAAATTTGCCGGCCGGATGGCCAATATTGATAGTCCAGCCCATGCTTGCGATTCGTTTGGGCACCATTAGCCTGGGATCATTTGGATCATAATAGAATCCCCATTTATAGCAGGCTTCCTTTTCGTAAAGATGACTCTCGTCTTGGAGTTCAGAACCAAAAAAGTAATTTTCGGCAGCCCGGATTCTCTTCTGCTGCCAGAAAGCGATAAAAAACAATGCGGCAAGCAAAGCAATAAGGGGCAGTATAATTAGAATAAAACCTTCTCTGTAGCAAAGGGCCAAATTGAACAAAAGCCAGAAAATCAGCATGGACAGGGCAATTAGTGTGGTGGCCGTAGTACGGATGCGCTCCAAAGTACGGGCGCAAGCTTTATTGATTTCGGTGTTGTCACTTAAAGCCGGGGTATGGCTATTAAGCATCCGGTAATACAAGAAAACAATATTGAGCTGGCAAAACGGACCGATAAAACTAAAACCAATGGGATAAAGTTCCCGCGCCGCCGGTGAAAACAGTAAATAAACCGTAGGTAAAAAACTCAGGATAAAAAATAACCAGACCCAAGCAGCGGAAACTCCTGCTTTTCCTTTTTCCTTGAGCACGTTTATATCCACTCTAACGATGCGATTTTGCCGGTAGATCCAGCCTTTTTCTTGTTTCAGTTCTTGGAGTTTTTGTTGGAAAATATGAACAATCCAGCCATGGAGTAATGAAATAAACCAACACCAAGATAAGCAGGAAAAATTCTGCGTAGGACCTGGCGAAAGGCAGGAAAAGCAAAAAACTCAGCGCTATGAACAGCAGGAAAAGCAAAAAACATACTCGTTTGTATCCCTTTATAATATCTTGTACTTCCGTTGTTTCTCTATGGCTGTCGGATAAGGTCACCCCCAGAACCTGATGATGCTGCAGATCTTTAGTATAAGACAGCATAAATGCGGCCATTATCCCGAAAATCACCCATGAAAAAATAATAAGAGTCATAAGCATAAGCATTCCTCCCTACTGAAAAACTGAATCAATCAGACTTAAAAGATGGGTGGTGACCTCCTGCTTGGAAGCGCCCTTCATTCGAGCTTCGGCCAGCAGAAGTTCCAAGCGTTGGTCAAAATCTTAGGTAAAAACAAGACCACTATTGTTGCTTGCATTGATTTGGGCGCCATGTCTGCGGTCAATAATGATGATACCTTCTTCTTTTAAAAGAGCATAGGCTTTATTGACTGTCATTGGGTTTACCCCAATATCCTGGGCCAGTTGGCGTACGGAAGGCAGGTCATCCCCGGGCTTTAAATCCCCTTTGGCCACAGCAAACACGATCTGGTTGCGAATTTGCTGGTAAATGGGAATATCGCTGGTCATGTCGATCTTTAATATCATGGGTTTTCCCTTTCCTAAACTTAAATCTACAAGAAACTGATATAGGAGATGAATTTAATGTATCATATGTATTATATAGTATAATACATATGATACATTTGTGTCAAATGTCATTAATCGGACATAAAAAAAGAGCCCAGAGGCCCTTATATGTTTATATTATCTAAAGCAAGTTCTTAATTTTTTCAATAGATTTCCTGTCCTGATGCAGTATTTCGCCTGCAATATCCCTTGACTTTTCATCCAATTCGCCTCTCAGGACTTTTTCGGCCATATTAACCCCCAGAGTCTCACCTTCAATTGCTTTTTCTATAATTTCAGTCGTATCGGCCTCTGGTCCCAAATCTATATTAAGTTTGATTTCCCCCATTTTGCCTTTCATGCCCAGGTTTTCGTCCGGTT